>DASRQX010000211.1:0-15089 GCA_035696165.1 Acetobacteraceae bacterium
CTCGGCGCTGACGGCGAACACGGTGCAGATCGCCCACGGGGCGCGCATCGCCGCCAATGCCACGGCTGACGGCGACGGTGGGCGGGTCACCGTGCTGTCGAGCCTGTCCACCAGCATGGCGGGCAACATCTCGGCCAAGGGTGGGCCGCAAGGCGGTGATGGCGGGTTCGTCGAGGTCTCGGGCGACGTGCTGACACTCACCGGGCTGGTGAATGCCTCGGCCCCGCTGGGCAAGACCGGCACGCTGTTGCTCGACCCGACCGATCTGTGGATCGCCGACAGCAGCCCGCCCAACGCGCCGCCGGGCTTTTCCTATGTTTCCCCGGCAACGCTGGAGAGCGAAGACGCCAACATCTCGCTGTCGGCTACCGGCAATCTGTTCGTCGCCACCACCAACGGCACCAGCAATACGCTCTCCCTTCCCGGCTTTTCGCTGAGCCTGACGGCGGGAAACAATCTGACGGTCGACCGCGGCTTTGCCATCACTGCGTTCAGCATATCGCTGACCGCGACCAGCGGGGCGATTACGCTCGACGGCTCGTCCGGCGTGACGGGCGGCCTGATCACTGCGAACCAGCTCAGTGCGTTGGGCCCGACCAGCCTGCAGGTGACGGGGAGTGAGGGTGGCGACGGCGACGTCACGATGAGCGCCGGCACCGGGATCGCGCTGGCCGACTCGACGCTGGGTAGTGAGAACTTCCCCATCGGAACGCTCGATCTGTCGACCGGCGGCGGCGTGGTGACCCAGGCCGCGACGGGCACGATCGTGGCTGGCACCCTGACCAGCAGCGGCGGACTGAACGGCAACGTATCGCTGCTTGGTACGGCCAATGACATTGCCGTCGCAGGGGATCTTGTCGACACCGGCGGCGACATCACGCTGGTGGACAATACCGCCAACCTGACGCTGTCGGGCACCATCACCGGCAACAATCTGTTCTTTGAGGTGGCGCAGGCGGGTGGCACGCTGTCGCTCGGCCAACCGGCCCAATTTAACGCCGGCACCACGGCCGAGCTCACCGGCGCCTCGGGCGACCGCATCTCGCTGGTCGCGGACAACCTGACCGAAACAAAGGGCAGCCGCATCACCGTTGTCGGCGGCTCGGTGGAACTCGCCCCGTTCTCGTCGATCAACACCAGCCTGGGCGGCACGATCGGCGTCTCCAACGGCCTGGTGGTCGATCAGACGTTCCTGAGTATCATCAACACCGGCGGGACCGGCACGCTCGTGGCCGGCGGCTTCACCAATGTCCCGGCCAACGCGACCACGCCGCAGCCCTCCGCCGCGACGATGTCGGTCGACGGGTCGGTTGACCTGAGCGGCCGCGTAACAACGCTCGACCTGCTCACGAACGGCGCGATCACCGAGCCGGCCGGCCCGCTCACCGTCGGCACGTTGTCCGGCAATGCCGGAACGGTCACGCTGGGCAACAACTCCAACGACATCGGCACGCTCGGCAGCTTCGCCGTGACCAACGGCGTATTGACGCTGGCCGACGGCGGCAATGCCGGCGCGCTGACCGTCACCGGGCCGGTGACCGCTTCCGGCGACATTACGCTGACCACCAGTGCCACCGGCGCGATCAACGCGACCGGCAGCATCGGCGCGGGATCGGGCGCAACCCTGTCGATCACCTCCGGCAGCGGCGGAATCACGTTGAGTGGCAATGCTGACCTGACCGGAGGGACCGTCAACCTGGATAGCGGATCAGGCGGGATCTCGCTCATCGGCAATGCGGTGGTGGGGCAGGCCAACGCCGTGGTCGATCTGACGGCGGGCGCCGCGGGGGTCACCGAGTTTGATTCCAGCACGATCGTCGCCGCGACGTTGCAGGGCAACGTGACGGGTCCGGTGCAATTGGGCAACGACAATACCGTGTTGACGGTCGGTTCGTTCACCGTGACCGGTGCGAGCAACTCCTTCGCGCTGAGGGACACCGGCACGCTGGCCGTCACCGGTCCGCTGACGGCGACGGGGGACGTGGACCTGAACGTCATCGGGACAGGCTCAGGCAATGCGATCACCATCAACGGCAGCATCAGCGCGGGGGGGACGCTGACCGCCGGGTCCGGTCTGGGCGCTCTCGCCCTTGGCACCGGCGCGGTGCTGACCGGTCCGTCGATCTCACTGGAAGCAAACGGGATCACGCTCACCGGCAACGCATCGGTCGGCGGGCCGGCGTCGGTGGTCAGCCTGGGGTCGTTCGGGGGGGCCATCACCGAGGCCAGCACGAGCACCATCACGGCGGCGACGCTGCAAAGCACATCATTCGGCAGCGAAGGATCAGTGTCGCTGCTGGGCACCAACAATGCAATCGGCGCGCTTGGCGCATTCACCGTCTTCGGCTCCTCATTCGACAGCTTCACGCTGATCGATTCGATACCGCTCACGGTGACCGGCCCGGTCAACGCCAACAACCCTCCCTTCAACTCTCAGAACGTGGTGCTGGAGGCCAGCGGCAGCATCACCGTGAACGCCGCGATCACCGCCTCCGGCGACATTATCCTGGCGACCGGCGGCGCGGGTCCGATTACGCCGCCTCCGGCAACGGCGAACCCGCTGATCTCCGTGCAGGACGCAGCGGTCACCTCCACCGGTGGCTCGGTCAGCCTGCTGGCAGGCCCCGGTGGCACCGTCCAACTCGGCGCGAACCTCGGGGATACCAGTACCTCGGGTACCCTCGTCGCAGGGTCTGGCCAACTGGTGACGCTGCAGATGGATACGCTGTCGATGGCCGGTGCCTCCAGCATCACCGCACCGGGCGGCACCATCGAGATCGCGCCGGCGACCCAAGGCGATGCGATCGACTTTGCCACCACCGCCTCCAACACCCTGACGATCCCGGGCTCCGCGATCGCCGCGATAAGTGCCGGCACTGGCGCGCTGCGTCTCGGCGCGGTGACGATAAACGGCATAGAGACAACGACCGCCGGGGCGATCGCGTTCGACGCCCCGGTCGACCTGACCGGACATGCAACGACGCTGCTGCTGTTGGCAAACGGGCCGATAAGCGAGCCTGGCGGGCCGCTGACCGTCAACACGCTCACCGCGAACGGCACTGCGATCGATCTGCCGAACGCCAGCAACGTGATCAGCAATGCGACGAACATGATCGCGACGGCGGGCGACATCGTGCTGGTCGATGATCCCACGCTGGTCCTCAGCGGCATCCAGAGCGGCAACAACCTGTTTTACGAGATGACCGCGGCGGGTGGCACGCTGCAGATCGGCTCGAACGCGACCGGCGCGACGCTGACCGCGACGGCGGCCAGCAACCCGCGCATCACTCTGGTCGCCGACAACCTCACCGAGGGGACCGCGGCCAGCACCATCACCGCCACCAACGGGTCGGTCGAGCTGGCACCGTTTACAAAAACGACCGCGGTCAGCCTGGCCGGCAGCCCCGGCGTCCACCTGCTGATCGATACGACCCTGCTGGCCGACATCAGCACCGGCACGCTGCTGGTCGGCGGCTTCACCGACGTGCTGTCCCTCGCCACTGGGCCCACTCCTTCGGCGGCGTCGATCTCCATCGACGGGCCGGTCGACCTGACCGGCCGTGCGACGACGTTGCTGCTGGAGGCAACCGGCCCGATCAGCGAACCCGGCGGCCCGCTGACCGTCAATACGCTCGCGGCGGATGGCACGGCGATCAGCCTGCCGAACGGCAACAACGCGATCAGCAACCTGAGCACCGTCAGCGCAACCACCGGCAACATCGCGATCGCCGATTCGTCCGCGCTGACGATTGCCGGATTGGTGGATGCAGTGGCCGGCAATGTCTACCTCGAAACATCGGCCGGCGGCGGCATCACGTTCGGCGCGTTCACCGTCGAATCGGTGGCCGGCGGCACCGTTGGCCTGCAAACCAACGCTCTGGTCAATCTGGGCAGCACCGGCGCAACGGGCGTGGTGAACACCGGCGCGGGCGGCACGTTCGAGTTGTCGCCCGATACCGCCAACCCCGTGACGCTCGGCACAACGAGCGGGCTGTCGCTGACCGACCTTACTGGTATCACCGCGGGCACGCTGCGGATTGGCGCGGTCACGCAGCCTGGCAACGTATCGCCGACCATTATCGCCAGTTCGGTGACGATCGGCGGCAATTTTGGCGCGAGCGGCATCGGGTTGGAACTCGACGCGACCGGCCAGGTGACGGAGAGCACCGGTGTGGTGCTGACCGCCGGGTCGGTGACCGGAACAGCCGCGGACTTCCAGCTGGCGAATGCCGGCAATGCGATCAGGACAGTCGGCACCCTTACCGCTACCAACGGCGACATCGTGCTGGTGGATAGCGTTGACCTGGCGCTGACCGGTGCGCAGAGGGGCAACAACCTGTTCTTCGAGGTGGCGGCCGTCGACGGCACTCTGTCACTCGGGAGGTTTATCAGGCAGGTAGTCCCGGCAACACTGACAGCGGCAACCGGCGATCGTATCGCGCTGGTCGCGGACACCATTTCCGCGCTGACGGGAAGCACCGTCACAGCCACCAACGGCGTCGTGGAGCTGGCACCGTTCTCGGCGATCAATGCCAGTCTGTTGGGTAGCAACGGCCTGGTGATCGGCACGCCACTGCTGACCGCCATCGCCCCGACCGGCACGCTGGTGGTCGGCGGATTCACCAACGTGCCGAACGGTCTGACCACGCCGGCTGCCTCGGCGGCTTCGGTCTCGGTGGACGGGGCGGTCGACCTGACCGGCGTTGCAACGACACTGCTGCTGCAGGCAAAGGGCCCGATCAGCGAACCCGGTGGGCCACTGACTGTCAACACGCTTGCCGCGGACGGCGGTGCGATCACCCTGCAGAACCCGAGCAACGCGATCAATTTCCTGGGCGGCGTCAACAGCACCAGCTTCGCGTTGGACGACAAGATCGCGCTTTCGCTGGATGGCGGCGTAATCGCTACGGTCAGCGTTTCGATTACCGATCCTGTTTCAATCAAGCTGACCAGTTCCCTGACGGCGCCTGCAATCACATTCTCGGCCGGCGTCGGCGGGATCGCGCTGGATGGCGGCTCAGTGTTGGGGCAGACGGGCGCAACGGTCGACCTGACCAGCACGGGCGGCGTGAACGAGGCCGCCGGCGCGACGCTGATCGCCGGGACGTTGCAGAGCACCGGCGGCGTGACCGGTGGGGCGGCGGATTTTGCCGGGACCGCAAACGCGATCGCCACGCTGGGCGGCTTCATGGTGACCGGCAATCCGTTGACCCTGTCCGACACCGGCGCGCTGAGCGTCACCGGGCCGGTGACCGCGAGCGCGGTCACGATCGGTGGTGCGGCCGGCAGTACGCCCACCAGTATCGTCGCGACTGGCAGTATCGGCGCGGGCGGCATCCTGTCGCTGACCGCCGGCAGTGGCGGGATCACGCTCAATGGCGCCGCGCAGTTCACCGGGACGACGATCGATATGAACGCCGGCGCGGGGGGCATCGCGCTGAACGGGACCTCGGTGTTGGGGCAAAGCGGGGCAACGGTCGATCTGACCAGCACGGGCGGCGTGAACGAGGTCACCGGTGCGACGCTGATCGCCGGGACGTTGCAGAGCACGGGCGGCGTGACCGGCGGGCCGGCGGACTTCGGCGGAACCGCAAACGCGATCGCCACGCTGGGGGGCTTCACAGTGACCGGCAACCCGCTGAGCCTGTCGGATACCGGTCCGCTGAGCGTTACGGGCCCAGTGATCGCTAGTGCGGTGACGATTGGTGGGGCGGGCGGCAGCACGCCGAGCGCGATCGTCGCGACCGGCAGCATCGGCGCGGGTGGTGTCCTGTCAGTCACCGCCGGCAGTGGCGGGATCATGCTGAACGGTGCCGCGCGGTTCACCGGCACGACGGTCGATCTGAATGCCGGAGCGGGCGGGATCGCGCTGAACGGCACCTCGGTGCTGGGACAAGGCGGGGCAACGGTCGATCTGACCAGCGCGGGTGGCGTGAATGAGGCCACCAGTGCGACGCTGACGGCAGCGCTGCTGCAAAGCAGCGGTGGGATCAGCGGCGGGGCGGCGAATCTTGCCGGCACGGCGAACGCGATCGGCACGCTAGGCAATCTGGTGGTGACCGGTGGTGCGCTGACCCTGTCGGACACCGGTACACTGGGCGTCACCGGCGCGGTTACCGCGAACAGCATCACGATCGGCGGCGGCAGCCTGACCACGCCGACCGGCATCACGCTGACCGGTGACTTGACGGCGCCGACGATCACTCTGTCGGCCGGCGGCAACGGCATTGCGCTGAACGGAACTTCGGTCTTGGGTCAGACCGGCGCGACGGTCGATCTGACCAGCGCGGGCGGCGTGAACGAGATCGCCGGGGCGACCCTGATCGCCGGGACACTGCGGAGCACGGGTGGCGTGACCGGCGGGCCGGCGGACTTCGGCGGAACCGCGAACGCGGTCACCACGCTGGGTAGCTTCACGGTGACCGACGCCGCGCTAAGCCTGTCCGACACCGGTCCGCTGAGTGTTACCGGCCCGGTGACCGCGAATGCCGTGACAATTGGCGGCGCTGCCGGCAGCACGCCTGCGGGCATCACGCTGCTCGGCGACGTCGCAGCGGCGACGATCACGCTGTCGGCTGGCGGCAATGGCATCGCGCTGAACGGTTCATCGGTGCTGGGGCAGAGCGGCGCGGCGGTGGACCTGACCAGCGCCGGCGGTGTGAACGAGGTCGCCGGCGCGACGCTGATCGCCGGGACGCTGCGGAGCACGGGCGGCGTGACCGGCGGGCCGGCGGACTTTGGTGGCACCGCGAACGCGATCGCCACGCTGGCCGGCTTCGCGGTGAACAACAACCCGCTAAGCCTGTCGGACACCGGTTTGTTGGCCATCACCGGGCCGGTGACCGCGAGCGCGGTGACGATCGGCGGTGCGGGCGGTAGCACACCTACTGGCATCACACTGATCGGCAGCGTAACGGCGCCGACGATCGCGTTGTCGGCCGGCGGCAGCGGCATCGCGCTGAACAGCGACTCGGTGCTGGGACAAAGCGGCGCGACGGTGGATCTGACCAGCGCGGGCGGCGTGAACGAGGCGGCCGGCGCGACGCTGACCGCCGGCACGTTGCAGAGCACCGGTGGCGTAAGCGGCGGCACGGCGGACTTTGCCGGAACCGCGAACGCGATCGCCGCACTGGGTGGCTTCGCGGTAAGCGGCAATCCGCTGACCCTGTCGGATACCAGTCCGCTGAGCGTTACCGGCGCAGTGAGCGCGACCACGGTGACGATCGGGGGCACCGCCGGCAGCACGCCCACCAGCCTGACCGTGGGCGGCAGCCTGAGCGCCACCAGCGCGGTCACCCTGACCGCCGGCGCGATCTCGATCCCGGGCCTGGTCAGCGATGGCGGGTCCGGCACGACGACCCTCACCGCCACAACCGGCGGGATCACCGAGAGCGGAACACTGATCTCTGGCACACTGACCGGCTCGGCCGCGGGTGCGGTCAGTCTCGTCGGGGCCACACCGGGCAGCAACCAGGTGGCAACGCTGGACGGCTTCACCGCCCCCGCCTTCACGCTGGATGACGGCAGCAACCTGCTGGTCAGCAGCGTGCTGACCGCCACCAACATCACGCTAAGCGCGCCGACGAGCCAGATCACGCTGGCCGGCGGCGCATCGATCGTCACCGGTGGGGTCACGCCCCCGAGCAAGCCCGGTCCCCTGATCGCCGCGCAGGAACCGTCGAACGGCGCGCCTGGCACCTACATCCAGGCGGCCACATTCACCCAGGTCGGCAGCTCGACGCTGCGGGGTCAGGGCAATGGGACGCCCACGTTGCAGATCAGCATCAGCAAGAGCGCGCAGTTCGATCCGCCGCTTGGCCTGCAGGCGGGGACCGGCTGGCTGATCCTCAACCTTGGCGCCGGGACTGCCGGCGGCGATGTCTTCGTCAAGGCGCTCAACGTGACGTATGACACGCCCGGCAGCGCCAACCTGTTTGGCACCATCGACGGCATCAGCGGAAAACTCGCGGCAGCGTCCGGCTTCATCCAGCCATCGGTGAACGGGGCGTACCTGTTCAACGGCTGCGACATCGGCGCGCCGGCCTGTCTGGGCGGCACGCTGACGCAGCAGCAGAACGATACGGCGGTGCTGGGAACGCTCTTCCCGTTCCTGCCGGGGGCGCCGCCGCCGCTGATCGGCCTGACGCCGCTGGTCCTGCTCGCCGACCCGCTGGTGGCCCCGCCCGGGGGCGACCAGTTGACCGACCCTGACGTGGTTCCCCCCAACGTTTCCTACGTGGATTACTGACCATGCGAGTGCCCCTGATCGCGTACGTGCTAACCGGCCTGTTGGCGGGTTGCGCGCAGCCGCCGTCGACGGCCTATACCGGCGGCAATCCGGTGTCCGCCGAGGCCGCGAAGGGTGTCGCCCTGGGCAACGACGCCAGCGGCGAAAGCTGCACCCAGTTGCCGTCCGACGTGGCCGACGCGGTCGATGTGTATTGCGGCGCCTGGCAGCTTCCGGCCGCGCGTATCCGCTTCATGCCCGCGACCATTGCCTCACCGGCCGAGCTGGCGACCAGCGGCGCGTGGCGCAATACGCTCGAACTTCGCTATATCTGCGCGCCACCGGTCGGTAGCAGCATCCTGGATGGCCAACCCGCCGAGCTGTTGCAGTGCACGCGCCGCATCGGCGGCTGGCCGCAGGTCGGGCTGGTCGCGTCGGTGGGCGGCCGCGTCTATCTGGCGGACGGGATCATGCCGAGCCTGCCGGTCATGGAACGCTCGATCGGCGTGCTGTCGGGTCGTGCGACGGCCGGCACTTCTGTGTTGCCGCCCTCCGCGGTCGATGCGCTAATGGCCACGCGGCTGGCGGCGCGCGCCTTCAGTGCCAGCGATGTTGGCGAGTATGAACGGCTGATGGCGCTGGGCGCCCGCGCCAATCTGGCCGAGAGCTTTGCCACAGCCGAAACCGCCTATCGTGCCGCGCTGGTCGTGCAGCAGAAGGCACTCGGCCAAAACAATCCCGATACGGTGAACGCGCTGATGCACCTTGCGCTTCAGGTGTCCGACCAGGGCCGCTTCGCCGAGGCCGACGTGCTGTTCCAGCAGGCTGACACGCTGGCGCCGCGCGCCACGGACAAGGCGGCACCCGCACGCCTGCTGCACTATCGGGCGCTGCATGCGCTGAACCAGGGCCACAACGACGTGGCCTTGGCCCTGCTGGAGCGCGCCGAGACCGCCTATCTGCCGCTGATACCGCCGGAGAGCCTGAACGCCAGCGCGGCGCGACCGATCCAACTGGCGTCCTCCGGCACGACGGCCAGCGACCTTGCCAACCTGCCGAGCGAACGTCTCATGGTCGATCCGACCGCGCAGTCCGCGCTGATGGGCCTGATCGAGACGCTGCGCTATCGCGCGATCGCGCTGCGGTTGATGGGCCGCGCCGCCGAGAGCAGTGCCGCGATCGCCCGCGCCGAGGTGCTGGCTTCCGCCAACCGCATGGAGGTCCCGCTGGTCAGCGCTCGCCTGACCCGCACCGTCGCCACGACGAGCGCCGCTGCCGGAAATGTGGGCCTGGCCGAGGCCCGGCTCGCGCGCTCGCAGCAGGACTTCACCCAAGTGGTCCCGCAGACCAGGCCGGTGGCGGAAACGGAATTGCTGCAGGCCGCGGACTATGTCCGGCAGGGCAAGTCCGATCCGGCGATCGCGCTGTGCGACCAGGCGACCACCCTGCTGCGCCAGTTGCGCGCGGGCATCGATTCAACGCTGCTGGAACCATGTCTGGCGGCCGAGGCCGCCTCGGCGGAGCGCGATCCGTCGCGTGGACAACCGGTGCTCGCGGGGATGTTCGAGACCGCGCAGCTCGCGCAGGGCAGCATCACCAGCCGGCAGATCGGCGAGGCCGCGGCTCGGCTGGCGGCCGGGACGCACGACCCCAAGGTCGCCGAGGCGATCCGCCGGCGCCAGGACGCGGCACAGAAACTCGCGGACCTGTACCGCAGGCGCGATGCGCTGGCGCATCCCGCCCCGCCCGGTATTGTGCAACAATCGACCGGAGAGCTAAGCCCGGCCGATCTCGACAAGAACATCGCGGCCGCGCAGAGCGAACTGGCCGACGCCGACGGGGCGCTGCAGGCCGCGGCGCCGAACTACGGCCAGCTCGTGCAGGAGGTGGTTCCCGCCGCCGACGTGCTCAAGGCGCTGGCGCCGGGCGAGGCGTTCGCTGCGATCACGTTGACCGGCCATGGCGGCTGGACGTTCCTATTGCGTGATGGAATGATCACCGCGAAACCGGTGCACGGCGACGAGGCAACGATCACCGCGCTGGTCCACCAGGTGCGCGGCAGCATCGAAATGACCACCGATAAGCTGCCGACCTTCGACGTTACGGCGTCGCAGGCATTGTACACCGACACGCTGGGTCCGGTGGCACCGCAGCTTGGTGGTGCGAAGGCGCTGGTGGTGGCCCCGTCCGGCCCGTTGCTCGCGTTGCCGTTCGCGGTGCTGCTGACCGGTCCCGCCAGCGCGAACGAACTGGCGAGCGCGCCGTGGCTGATCCGGCAAGTCAGCGTGGCGCACGTACCCTCGGCCGCCAACTTCGTTGCGCTGCGCAAAGCCGGGGTCTCGGCGGCGCCGCAGCCTTGGCTGGGCTTCGGCGGCTTCCGTCCGGTGACGCTCGCGCAGGCGCGCGCCAGCTTCCCGGCCGCGGTCTGTAGCGACAGCGCCGCGCTGCTGGCATCGCTGCCGCCGCTCGCCTCGGCACTGCGCGAGCTGAATGCCGCGCGCGTGGTGCTGGGCGCGTCGCCGTCCGATGAGATGCTGAACGCAAGCTTCACCGTTCCGGCGGTGGAGCGTGCCGATCTGAAGGACTACCGCATCCTGCACTTCGCCACGCATGCGCTGCTGCCCGCCGAGTTGCGTTGCGTGGATGAGCCGGCGATCGTCACGTCCGACCCGCCGGGGGCGCGCGATGCGTCGGGGGCGCTGCTGACAGCCAGCGACATCGTCGGGCTGCATCTGGACGCTGACCTTGTCATTCTCTCGGCGTGCAATTCCGGCGGGCCGGGTGGGACGGTGGCCGGCGAGAGCCTGTCAGGTCTGGCGCGGGCATTCTTCTACTCAGGGGCGCGCTCGCTGTTGGTGACACATTGGTCGGTCAACGACCAGGCGGCCGCCTATCTGGTTGTGGATACGCTGCGCCGGCTGCATGAAGCGCCGGCCGACGGCGTGGCCGCGGCGATGCGCGGGGCGGAGCTCGGGATGCTGGATGCGGCCGGTCATTCCATGCCGGCGGCGCTGGCGCATCCGTTCTTCTGGGCGCCGTTCGCGGTGATCGGGAATGGGTCGGGCACGCGCCAGGTGGCGGCGGATGGCCGGACCAGGCTTGCTGCGTTCTGAGTGGATGGCGGGGATGGCAACGTCGCGAAGGTCGGTGCAATACCCACGTCGTCATGCTGGCATGCCGTTCGCCCATGGAATTCCGTGCCTTTGATAACCATTTGCAATAAAGAATCACCACAGAGGCACAGAGGCACAGAGACACGGAGAAGAATATCTAGTTACTCACTTGGCTTTTCTGCTCTGTGCCTCCGTGTCTCTGTGGTGATCCTTGCTTGCGAACATGCGGCAGCGCACTGATTCCGGCGAGCATTGGGTATATGACGGGGGTAGCGCGTGGGTCAAACCTAACCTCGGTTAGTATAGC
This sequence comes from Acetobacteraceae bacterium, assembly GCA_035696165.1. GTDB lineage: Bacteria > Pseudomonadota > Alphaproteobacteria > Acetobacterales > Acetobacteraceae > Palsa-883. The sequence continues at coordinate 11,648 of DASRQX010000211.1, forward strand.
GCTACAAAGTCGGTCGATTCTGCTTGGCCGATGCTGCCCAGTTGCGAAATATGCCTCGCGTTTCGTCGTCCATCGGAAAGAAACTCTCGATGCGCAGCTCTTGCAGCGTGATGTCCTGGGGCGTGCCGAGTGTCGCTATCGTCGTGAACAGCCGGAGCTCGGTTGTGCCCTTCTGAAAGTGCATCGGCAGTACGGGGCCTTCAGTGGCGAGCGGCACGGCAGGTAACATCACGGATCGTACGTCCTTGTAGCTCAATAGCCGCTCCAGCAAGTCTGCCGTCTCGGCAGTGCCGTCCGCGGCCGCGTCAGCCGCCACGCTCCGCAGAAAGTACCGAACAATTTCCGCCCAGTTCGAAAGGTGTGGCCGCAGCACGTCCGGGGCAACCAAGGCATCGGCAAGGTTGAGCGCGACGCCGGGAATGACAGGCCCGACGAGGAACTCGACCAAGGCGATCGCGCCGTTGTTGGCTTGCAGCACGTTCCAGCGGCGGTCTACGACCACGGCAGGAAACGGCTCCTGCTGGGTCAGCATGTAGTTGAGCGCATTGCGGATCGGGGCGAGCGCCTGCGCGCCGAGCTCGGTTTCCGTCCACACGGGCGCATAACCCGCGGCAAGCAGCAGCTCATTCGAATGCCGCAATGGAACATCGAGAGCCGCCGCAAGGCGAAACACCATCTCTCGGCTCGGTCTTGTGCGACCAAGCTCCAGAAAGCTGATGTGGCGCTGCGAGCAGTCCGCCGTCATCGCGAGCTGAAGCTGCGAGAGGCCACGCCGCTTTCGCCACCAAACGAGACGCGGGGAAAAGCTGGGAGGGGTTTTCACGACTACCTGGCATGTAGTTGATCGATGCTTCAACGCCGGGATAGTGCAGAGGCAGAACGGCAGTTGCAACGCCGGCGGCTCGGTGCCGCCGGCTTGCCGCCAGAGCGGGTGTCGATGCGGGTCGGATGATGAAAGTCGCATTTGCCGGGTCATTCGCCGCGCGGATCGCAGAGCCCGTGCGAGCACGCCTTCCGCTGCCGTGCGAGGTGATCGTCGATGACGAGACCGGCATCGTCTCGCGATTGGGCGATGTCGATGTGTTGGTCTCGATGGTGTTCTCGGCGCGCATGGCGCGGGCCGCACCGCGGCTTCGTCTGGTGCAGGTGCCGGGCGCGGGTCTCGATCGCATCGACCGCGGCGCGCTGCGGCCAGGCACGTGTCTGGCGAATGCTTACGGTCATGAGGCTGGCATCGCCGAGCACATCATCGGCGCGATGATTGCGCTTACGCGATCGTTCGGACACCTCGACGCCAGGCTGCGTCAAGGTCAATGGGAAAGTCAGTGGGCCGTCGGCACAGCCGCACCGCCGCTGTGGCCGGAGCTGGCAGGCAAGACCCTTGGCATTCTGGGATTTGGTCACATCGGGCAAGCGCTCGCCCGCCGCGCGACAGCTTTTGATATGCAGGTGTGTGGCGTGCGACGACAAGCCCAAACGGATGTCCAAAGGGATGTACCTGGCGGCATCTCGTTCATCGGCGGTCCGGAGCGGCTCGATGACGTTCTGCGATTGGCGGACTATCTCGCCATCACATTGTCGCTCTCACCTGCGACGCGCAACCTGATCGATGATCGGCGCCTGCGGTTGATGAAGCCGACGGCGTTCCTGATCAATGTCGCGCGTGCCGAGATCTGCAACGAAGCAGCGCTCTACCGCGCGCTTGCGTCCGATCGCCTCGCGGGTGCGGCGCTCGATGTCTGGTACCAATATCCGACCTCGGCTGAGCCAACACCACCGGCGACGCAGCCATTTCACGAACTCCGGTGCATCATCATGACCCCGCACGTATCCGGCTGGACGCAGGGCATGCTCGATGCTCGGGCCAATCTGATCGCGGACAACATCGGGCGGACAGCAAAGGGAGAACTGCCGCTCAACGCGATCGATCTGGGCGATCGATCTGGCGTCCTGAGAGACATCGGATGAAAGTCGCGCTTAATCATTGGTCGCTGCGATTACCGTTTTACTACGGATGGCTGCTCGTCGGAATCGCGTTCGTGACGATGGCGATCGCCGTGACGGCGCGCACGGCATTCTCACTGCTGTTGCCGCCGCTCATCGATGAGTTCGGCTGGGATCGCGGGCTTGTCGCCGGTGCCTTTTCCTTCGGCTTCCTGGTGTCCGCAGTCGTTGCCCCCATCTTTGGCCGGCTCATGGACAGAAATGGCCCGCGAGTCGTCATCGGGAGTGGCGTGTGCCTGATGAGCATTGGGCTTCTCATGGCACCGGCGATCGAGAGGCCATGGCAGCTCTATGCAACTCTCGGCGTCCTGGTCGCTGTTGGCGCGGGCCTCATGACCTACACGGCGCATTCGCTCTTCCTGCCGAACTGGTTCGTGCGCCGTCGGGGCCTGGCCGTCAGCGTCGCGTTCTCCGGGGCCGGTGTCGGAGCGATCGTTCTGTTGCCCTGGTTGCAGACGATCATCGGTCGTGACGGTTGGCGAGCATCGTGCACGACCATGGGGCTGCTCGTGCTCCTCGTCATAGGTCCTTCGACCCTGCTCCTGCGGCGGCGGCCAGAGGACATCGGTTTGCTGCCGGACGGCGCATTGCGCACGGCCGCAGCGAACGATAGGCGCAGGGCGTCCAACGTTGTCGATCCGGCCTGGGCTGCCATCGAATGGACGCCCGCACGGGCACTGCGCACCAGCCGCTTCTGGTGGATCGTTCTCGGGTATTTCTGCACCATGTTCGCCTGGTATGCTGTCCAGGTCCACCAGACGAAATACCTCATCGAGGTCGGTTTCACACCGCTCGTGGCGGCCTGGTCCCTGGGGATCGTCAGCGTCGTTGCGATACCCGGGCAGATTGGCCTCGGCGCATTGTCCGACCGCGTCGGACGCGAATGGGTGTGGACGACGGCATGTGGCGGTTTCGCCATTTGCTATGCCACACTGATCGCCCTTGAGCCGGCTCCGTCACGCCCACTGCTGTACCTGATGGTGGTATCGCAAGGATTTTTGGGATACGCGGTGACCTCAGTCATGGGGGCTATTGTCGCGGAAATTTTTGAGGGATCGCATTATGGTTCCATCTTTGGCACCGTTACGGTCGCATTGATCGGCGGTGGCGCGGCCGGACCATGGGTGGCAGGTGTCATTCACGATGCTACCGGAAGCTACCGGCTTGCCTTTCTGCTGGCCATTGCGTGTTGCGTTATTTCCGCAGCGGCGATCTGGATTGCGGCACCTCGGAAGGTGCGCATGGTGCCCGGCCGAATCCGGCCGTGACGATTGGAACCGCCGGCGACCGAGCGACGCCAGGCGTTTGAAGTGTTGCATTATACCATGCGCCCGAATGATGGACTCTTCGGTGCTACCCCCGTCATGCCGGCGAAGGCCGGTATCCACGACTTTCTTTGCTGCAACGAAGGCAAGTCGTGGATACTGGCCTGCGCCGG
>DASRQX010000212.1:0-16958 GCA_035696165.1 Acetobacteraceae bacterium
CTGGCAGGGGTGGAGGGTCTCGAACCCCCAACCTCCGGTTTTGGAGACCGGCGCTCTAGCCAATTGAGCTACACCCCTGCACGGCGGACCGACATCCGGTCACAGATGCCGTGCTGGAGGACATTGTGCTCGGGCGCCGACTGCGCAGGGGGCGTAAAAACGGCCGCGCCGCGTCGGTGTCAAGTGCTGGCGCCCGAAAGTTTGGGCGGCGAAGGCTCTGGAACGGTACGAGCCCTTAGCCTTTGCCGGAATCGGACACCACGGCTGCGACCTCGGGGCGGCCGGCAGCAGCAAGGCCGGCAATCACGCCGACCCGATCCTCGGCGGGGCGGTTCTGGCTCATCTTCCACTTACCCTCAAGCCGGGTGATTGGGATGGCAAAGCCGACGATGCCCTTCAGCATGACATCGATGAAGTCGGGCGGCGCGTCAGTGACTGCCCAAGGGTCGGTCCGACGGCCCTCCTCGCGATTGGTCAAACGCGTGACGATGTCCAGCAGGCGGTCGGGGTCGTTGAAGAACTCGACGGTTCCGTAGGCGTGGATCGTCACGTAGTTCCAGGTCGGTACGACCTTGCCGGTCTGCCGCTTGGTCTCGTACCAGGACGGGGTGATGTAGGCGTCGGGACCTTGGAAGATGGCCAGTGCCTCGGTGCCGGCGATGGCGCCCCTGGCCTGCTTGTTGGGGCGCGCGACATGGCCGAGCAGGGTGCCGTATGGAGCCGGGTCGGAGTCCAGCAGCATGGGGACGTGGCTGGCGATCAGGCCGTCCGACATCAGTGTAACGAGTGTGACCAGCCCGGAGTTGCGGATGGCGTCCTGCAGGACGTCGATCCGGTCTTCCTTGAATAGCGGTGGGACGTACACGGGGGAACCTCGAGCCGGTGGCAACCGCATTATAGCCGGGAAGCGGCCGGATGTCGGCGATCCAATCGGCGGCAATGCCGAAGACCACCCAGTAATGGAGAGTTTTGCGGGTCTACCCCACGTGGTCGCGCAGCGTGTCCAATGGCATCAGCCGGCCGTCACGTTCAAAGTACCAGAACGTCCACCCGTTGCACGACGGCGCGTTCTGCACCGCAGCACCCACCTTGTGGATCGAGCCGCGGGTATTGCCCGCGACGATGCTGCCGTCGGCCGTGACGGTCGCCGAGACGCGCCGTAGTCGGTCGTGCAGTGTTGTTCCGGGCGGCACCAGCCCGCGTTCGACAAAGCTGCCGAAGGACACCCGCGGTGTCTCCTGGCGCGATTTCGTAGTGGCGAGTCCGTCGTCGGGCAGCGCGTTTGTGTGGCGCACGCGTCCGATAGCGGCCTCAGCATAGGCCGGGTGCCGCTCGATCGCGATAAAGTGCCGCCCGAGCCGCTTGGCCACCGCGGCGGTTGTGCCGGTGCCGGCAAACGGATCCAGCACGATGTCGCTTGGCGCGGTGGAGGCCAGCAGCACGCGATGCAACAGCGCCTCGGGCTTCTGGGTCGGGTGCAGCTTGAGCCCGTGCTGGTTGCGCAGTCGCTCGGGTCCGGTGCACAGCGGGATAAACCAGTCGCTGCGCATTTGGACATCGTCGTTCAGCGCCTTCATTGCGCGGTAGTTGAAACGATGCCGAGAATCGCGGCTGCGTGCCGCCCATATCAGTGTCTCATGTGCATTGGTGAAGCGGCGGCCGCGAAAGTTCGGCATCGGGTTGGATTTGCGCCAGATTACGTCGTTCAGCACCCAGAAGCCGAGGTCCTGCAGGATGGTGCCGATGCGAAAAATGTTGTGGTAGGCACCGATCACCCACAGCGTGCCATCCTTGCGGAGTAGGCGTCGGCACTCGGTGAGCCATTCCCGGGTGAAGGCGTCGTAGGCGGCGAAGTCGGTGAACTGGTCCCACTCGTCGTCGACGCCATCAACCAGGCTATCGTCGGGCCGGCGCAGTTCGCCGCGCAATTGCAAGTTGTATGGCGGATCGGCAAACACGCAGTGGACCGATGCCGTGGGCAGCATCTGCATCAGCCGGACGCAGTCGCCCAGCAGGATCTGATCCAGCGGCAGTTCGCGAACGATTTCCACTTTGCTCCGATGGATCCGCGTCGGCGGTATAGCCCGGCAGTATCACGCTAGCGCGGTCATCGTGGCCGGTCCCCGGAAGTCACGTCAATTGCGATAGATCGGGGCGCGAGAGATCGAGCCGGAGCTGGCGCACCGTTCCGAAATCCGTCCGATGGTGCCTTGTGGGCCCTAAACGGCGCAAAGCTGCCCGGTGCTCGACGGTGGGGTAGCCGGCGTTTCGCTCCCAACCGTAGCCCGGGCAGCGTAGCGCGAGGCGAGCCATGATGCAGTCGCGCACCACCTTGGCGACGATCGAGGCCGCGGCGATCGACAGGGACAGCGCGTCGCCGCCGATCACACAGCGCGCCGGGCAATCGAGCGGTGGGGGTTGGTTGCCGTCGACCAGGGCAAGGTCCGGCAGGGTCGGCAGGCGACATACCGCCCGGCGCATCGCCAACAACGAAGCCCGCAGGATGTTGAGACGCGCGACTTCGGTGACCGAGGCGGCTCCGACGCCGATCTCGACGCCGGGCGAACAGCGGAGCGCGAGGTAGGCAGACTGACGCTGTTGCGATGTCAGGCGTTTGGAGTCGTCGATCAGGCCGGCCAGGGACACGGGAAAGCCGGCCGCGAACACCACTGCGGCGGCGACGACCGGGCCGGCCAGCGGTCCGCGTCCCGCCTCGTCGACGCCGGCAACGCGCCCAACCGCCGCCTGCTCCAGCGCGAAATCGACCATCGGCTGGACATAGCAGAGTGACGCCGTGGGCGCGAAGCCGCCGCGCGCGGCCGGGGACTTCGCGTCGACGCGGCAGACCGAAGCGTCCGCGACCTCGAGCCGCAGTTCAGAGTTGGGACGAGACGCTGGTGAAGGCGCTGTTCAGGCCAGTGCCGAGAGTGGTGAATGCGACCACCACCACGATCGCCAGCACGCCCGCTATGACCCCGTATTCCAGCGCGGTCACGGCGCGCCGGTCGTCGTTAGGGTGAACCAGGCGTTGAGGTAATCTAACATGGTTTGCTGTCCTTCATGCGCTGCGTTGCGCGCCACGCCTTAAGGCGTCGTGCGTGTTCCGCGCGGGTTTCGATGCGCGCGTTCGAACGTAAGTATTGCGGGACTTGCAACATGGTTGCGGCGTCAGCCGCGACTGATCAATCGCGGGCGGGGCCGATCACGCGGTCGCGGTGATAGGCAGCGGCGGCGGTGTCGTCGGCGGCGGCGCGCCACACTTCGGTGCCGTCTGCGTCAATCAAATGGCGCGTCACTTGGCCGTCTGGCGCACCGGCGAGCACGAAGATGTTGCCTGAGCGGCCATCACGATGGGCGTCCACGACGGTCAGGTTTTCGTGCGCCCGCGCATAGCGAACCCAGAGCGCCTGGTCGGCATTGAGGGGCAGCCCAGCTTGTATTCCCGGCGTGTAGGCTTCGACTTGCGTGCCGTCGGCGGTGGGACGGATCAGATGGAACGTTCCGTCGCAGTTCGAACGGGCCATCACCACGGGTCCGTTGGCGTCGTCGCGGGTTTCAAAGGTGGCGAGATGGCCGGCGGCGGCGGCGGCCGCGACACCGACTGCACCCACCTCCGCCAGATCGGAAGGAATGCCGAAACGCGGAAAGTCAGCTCGCAGCACGAACGGCGTGGTGCCGTGCCAACCGAGACCATAGTTAATCGCTACGTCGTCCTCGGTGCGCAGATGCATGATGCTGGTCAGGCCAGCCGCGTCTTCAGGCACGGTCGGGGCGCGCGCATCGAGGATCCGGGCGGTGATGCCGAACACACTGTGAATCGCCTGTTCCTCGCCTGCCAGATGATCGAGCCGTGCTGGTGGTGGCGGCGGCTGGTCCAGCGGAGGTGTGATTTCCCGCAGGGCACCGCGCGCGGTGGCGCCACACAGTCGAGTTTGATCGACGGCGCCAGAGAAGGTCACGCGCGCAGGTTGGCCTCGGAATGGGCCGGTTGCCGACCCGCGGCGACGCTCCAGGCAACAGGTCTGGATCGACGCATGGTGGTCCAGTACCTCCTGGATCACTAGTACCGACACCAAATCGACTTCACGCCCGATCGGTATAGCGGGACAGCCACGCGCGAAAAGCCGCCTCATTCAGGAACGCTGTCACACCCGGCATCTCGTAGTGCCTGGTGGTGGATCGGTCAGGGCGCGTTGTAGAGCGGAACACCACGCAATAGCGTGACGCGGCCCGCGCCTGGTTGGGCCTGTCGGCGAGCGTCCCACGGTGTGGCTGGATGGTACCCCCGCTTCTAGCGGCTGACATGCAAGTCTCCCAGTGCGTGGCAAGGTGCGATCGATCGCAAGTCCTTTCCTGGTCCCGTGATTGGTGTTTTCCGCTGAAGATCGGTCGCTCCGGCCGAGCAACATTAAGTGTGCATGATTTGGAGTTGTTTCGCAATGATGTGTTGCAATCTCACGTTGTAGGCGGGTGTGGGCGGCAAGCTCTTCGATTCAATTACGCAACCGATCGAGTGTCCTGCGGCGTGCCTTCATCCGGGGGCAGGGGCGTGAGGGCTGGGCGCGCTGCATCTTACGCTCAAGCGATGCATTGTCTAGACAAAAAATCCTTATGTCGTAATCATGTCTATAACGGAATAGTGAGTTCGCCTATAAAATAATCCGTGATTGAAATAACGGGACGTTCGGGGCAACATCGCGTCTCGATCGAGATGTGTCCGTGGATGTGGCACCGATGGTCGCGCCGCTGACAACGGGTTCGTGACGGGGAAGGGCAAACATGACCGCGGGTGCCGGTAGCGGGGTCGGTGCGGCAGTGCAAGACCGGGGAGGCGGGCGGCGTTTGTCGGCCGACCAGGAGCGCGCGCTGCTGCAGATCATCCGGCAGGATGGCACTGTCCGGAACCGCCACAGTGCCTTGTCGACGCTATGGCAGGCCCATGCCGGTTTGGTTACCATGATCGCAAACCGTTACCGACGCATCGGGATCGATACCGACGATCTGATCAGTGCGGGACAATTGGGGGTGCATTCCGCGATCGTGCGCTTTGACCCGGATCGGTTTCCCGGGCGCCTGTCTACCTATGCGGTACCATGGATTCGTTGGTATGTTCAGGATCATGTCAGCCGCAACGGCCTGCCGGTCCGTTTGCCGGGCACGACCGCCCATCGACAACTTGCCCGCTTTGCCACGCGATTGTTCGCCGACGCAAGGCGTGCGTGCGAGCGTGAGCGGGTGGATCCGAGCGTGATGGAGTTGTGTGCGCGGGTCGGCCGCCGTGTCGGACTGTCTGCGGACGAGGTGGTGCGCAGCCAGCGCGTTTGTGGCACCAGTCCGGTCAGCTTCGACCATGACACGGCGTTCGACCTGGGCGAGGGGTTGACGCCAGACGATGACGCGATCCAGCGCCTGGACCGCAAGAAGCTGCGGCAGCGCGTTCTTGCGCTGGCCGAGACCATGCTGGGTCAGCGGGAACGCGAGGGGTTTCTGGCTCGATGCATGACCGGTGGTGCGCCGATTTCGCAGCTGGATGTGCTGGCTACCCGCTTCGGCGTCAGCCGTGAGCGGATATATCAGCTTGAGAGCAGCGCCCGTCGCAAGATCATTGTCGCGCTCCGCCAGGAGGGATTCGGCGATCTTACTGATGAAATGGCGCCGGAGGCTGTTGCCGGGGCTCGCTCAGCCGCCCCGGCCGCCGCCCGGCTCAGGAGCCGATGACGTAACAGGAGAGGCCCCGTGCCTTGACTGCCTGACAGAAATCCCTGGCTTCACCTGTCCCGGCAAACCCGGCGGTCCGCACATTCCAGTGGGCGCCCCTCGTGTTCTCCGACGGGACCGCGATCGGCTGCCGGTCCGCCAGCAGGTCCGGCATTTGCTTTTGGATCCGGTGCCTCACCGCGGCCGCCGCATCGCTCGAAACCAAGCTCCCCAACTGCACCATTGGACCAGCGCCGGGGGGGCCAGCATTGGCCGAAACCGCACTGACACGGTCGGCATTTGCCGGAGCACGGTCGGCAGGAGCAGTAGTGGCTGGGGCAGCGTTTGCCGGGCCGACGCTGGCCGAACTGTTTGGCACTTGTGACCGACGGGCCTGGAGGGGCGTCGATCGTGCGCACCACGCTAGACGGCAGGTTGGCCGCGGCGAAGATCGACAGCGCCTGGATCACCTGGTCCGGCGGCAGGTCTTGGGCGAGAATACGCTCCGCCTCGCTCCGATCCCCCTCATGGCGAGCAGCGCGGCCAGGTCGTGACGCAGCTTGCGCGACGCGTTAGGCGCACTTGCCAACGGCCGCAGCAGGGGCGCCGCGTCATCGGCGCGGCCAGACATCGCGAGCGACAAGGCCAAATTGACCTGCGCGCCGCTCATCGACGCTTCGAGGCCGATCGCCTGCCGGTACGCCGTTTGTGCGTCCTGATGCCGCCCGAGCAGATCGCAAGCAATACCGAGATCGTTCAACGCCACGGCATTGTGCGGTTGGCGTTGCCGTGCTTCGAGGAACAGTGTTTCGGCCGCAGTCGGGTCACCGGCGAGTCGCAGCCGCCCCAAACCGATCCGTGCGAGTACCGATTTGGGATCGAGCCGCAATGCCTCGCTATAAGACTCCGCGGCCGCGTCGGGCAGCTGCAATGCGGTTTGCACTTCGCCGCGGTTGATCAACGCAGCAACATCGCGCGGATCCTTGGCCAGAATCGCGTCATCAATCCGCAGCGCTATCTGCGGCGAGCCACCGCGCGATGCGGCCTCGGCGACATCGACACCGGGTGCTCCTGCGTGCTTGCCGAGGTCCGAGCCATTGGCGCAGGCGGCGAGCAACAGCAGTTCAGCGACGGACAGTGGGCGCATTGTCTCACCTTTCATGGTCTTTTGTTTAGCTCAGCGCGTGGACGACCTGGATCACCGCCGGCCCCCCAACGATGAGGAATACGCAGGGCAAGATGAACACAACGGTCGGCAGCGTCAGCTGCACCGGCAGCCGAGCCGCGCGGGCTTCGAACCGGGTGAGGGTCACCTGGCGCATTTCCGCCGATAGCATGCGCAGCGCGTCGGTCAGCGGCGTGGCGTAGACCATGGTCTGGATCAACGTGGTGACCAGTCGCTTGACGCTATCCAGGCCGGTCCGTGCACCAAGGTTGCCGAGCGCTACCCGGCTGTCGGACATGATCTGCAAGTCGTTGGCTGTCAGACATGATCTGCAAGTCGTTGGCCGTCAGCAGGAGCTCTTGCGCGATCTCCGGCCGCGCCGAGCCAAGCTCCGTGCCGACGCGGATAATTGTGAGGCCGAGCCCGGCCTGGGCACAGATCACCATCATGTCGAGGGCGTCGGGCAAGCCCTGCTCGAGTTGCGCTATGACCCGCTTGCGCCGCTTGCCGACCACCCAGTCCGGCGCCACGAGCCCTATTACCGCGGCGATGGCCGGCGCCACAATGTGGAGATGGTTCGGAAGAGTGACGCCGTCGAGCGCCAGCAGGGTCAGGATCGGCAGGCCGGCGAGCAGCAGGATCTTCAAGCCGATGAACATTCCAAGGCCGCTGGGGCCATGCAGACCGCAGCTTTCGAGCGTCCGTTCCAGGTCGGCCAGGGTGCGGCTGGGCAGCAAGCCACTGCGCATGATCACCTGGCCGAGCGAGGCCACCGCATGTGTCGGCCAAGTGCGCAGAACCTCGCCATCGCGGCGCTCCTGCGTGGCGGTGGGAACCTCGCCGTGCGCCAGAGCCGCTCGCGCGGCAGCGGTTTCGGCAGGTACTCGGTCGCACCAAGGCCACGGGTAATCTCGCGATAGAACTCGAGACTGTCGCGCTCGCCGATCACCAGGACACGCACATCCGGTTCGACAACGTTCGACAGCTCGGCAAGCGCGCGCAGCGGCTCTTCCGCGCTGCTGACGTCGATCAGGAGCAGGCGCGGCGTGCCCATCTTTTGCATCGTTGCAATAGCCGCGCGGATCCCACCACGGCGCAGGTCGATCGCTTCGTGGACTGCTTCGGCCAAGCCGGTGCGCACCGCTTCTTCCGAGTGTGCGTCCGTGACGAAGGCAATCAGCTCTGGCCGCTCGTGGCGGGCCAACGCTTGATCGGATGGTGCCTCGGGTCGTGGGACTTGATGCAGGCCGTCATCAGGCATCAGTTCGTCCCCCCGGCTGCAGCGGTCGCCGCGGCACGACCACTGCTGCCCGCCGCAGAGATCGACTTCGGCTTATCTTGCTACAGGTGATCGATCGCCAGCGTAGCCTCGGTCACAGCGCCCTCGGTCGTTCCGTGACCAGTAACGAGGTCGCGTGGATCGACGAGCTGCGCGGCGATATTCGCAATCGGCGCGCCAGTCGGATGCCAAGTGTAAGGTTTTTGATACGGGTCAAGATAGCTCCCTGCGCCGCAGCCGCCGACTCCGACCACCGAGATCATCAGCCTGCCGCGGAGAAACCACTGCATCCGCATGGCACGCTTCCTCATTGCACGACAAACCCGGCGTCGCCCGGGATACGTACCGGTGTGGCGGGCCCGCCACTGCCCATCTGATGGAGCAGCAGCAGGCGATCCAACTCGCCCGGTGGGGTGTAGGATTCATCCGGCGTGTGCAGCGCCAATCGATCGTTAACTGGCTTCACGATGAAGGGCGTGACCAGGATCACCAACTCGGTTTGCTGGCGATTGCGGCGCTGGCTCGCAGCGGTTTGATCGCACTATTCCTGCTGGCCCCGCGCGCAGACATCCTGCCAAGGTCGTTCAAGCCGGCTCTGGCTTTCGAGGCACCCTCGCCGCGCTGCTCAGTCAGCCATCTTGACGCGCTGCTCGCACCATACGCCGGGCGGGTGGTGCTGGCGCTGCCCGACGATACGCCGGAACTGCTCTATCGGACGCGCATATTGACAGTTGGATCGTTCTACCATCGGAACCCTGCGGCGGTGCTGTGCGCGCGGCCTGGCGGAGCCTGCCGTCTACACAGGAACCCGATGCGGTGAGGCGCACGGGCGCCGCCGCCGCGCTGTTCTGTGCGCAAACCGGACGTTCATCGTTGGTTTTCGATCTGCCAGCAGACACGCTGCTCGATCAACTCGCGCATGGTGAGGTGCCGCGATGGCTGAGCGAAGAGGCTGTCGATCCCACGTCCGGCAATGTTCTTTACCGGATCGAGTAGTGAGACCGCGGTGCAGGGGTCCTCGGCGTTGCGGGACCTCGGCATTTGACACTTAAGCGCACCCGGCCTCTGCTTTCCCCCACGGCGCCACACGAGGAAACCCCGCGATGCAGCAGTCCACCGGGCGCCAAATCGTGATGGTCGGCTTCCTGCATGCGCAACGCTGCGCCAGCCTGGTCAGCTCCTGTCGTCATCCGGAGTCCCGCCGGGATTCCACATCCCCCGAGTATTACCGCGAAATCGGCCGCGTGCTGGAAGCCGGTAAACTCCATCTTGGATTCTTCGATGACCGGCTGGCGGTGGCCGACCGCTACGGCAACAGCCACCCGGACACCGTGCAGTACGGCATCTGCCGGCTAGAGATAGACCCGGTCGCCGTACTGGTGACGATGGGCATGGCGACCGAGCGCCTCGGCCTTGGTGCCGCCTGCTCCACCACCTACTATCAGCCGTTCCGGGTCACCCGGCTGTCCCAGACCGTCGACCTGATGACGCGGGGCCGCGTGGCGTGGAACGTGGTCACCTCGATGAACGATGGCGAGGCCTGGAACATGGGGCTGGAGGACGCGGTCGAGCGCGACACCCGCTACGACCACGCTGATGAGTTCATGGAAGGCGTGCTCGGTCAGTGGGAGTCCCGGGAGGATGACGCTATCGTCGCCGACGCCGCGGTCGGCCTGTTCGCGCATCCGGACAACCGGCGTGACGGGCGCTGTTTACGGCGGTGACACAAAGCGCTCATCATCCCGCCGTCGCGGTGTTCTGCGGCTCCAGCTTTGGCGGCGACCCGGCCTATCGCCAGGCGGCCGAAGCATTCGGTGCGGGCCTGGCTGATGCTGGCATACGCCTGGTCTACGGCGGCGGCCGGATCGGCCTGATGGGCGCGCTGGCCGATGCGGTGCTGGCCGCGGGCGGCGAGGTGTTCGGCGTGCTGCCGGACTTTCTACGCTCCACGGAGATCGGGCATGACAGACTGACGCGGCTCGAGATCACGGACTCCATGCACACCCGCAAGCGGCGCATGTTCGAACTGGCGGACGCGTTCGTTTCGTTCCCCGGCGGTATCGGCACGCTGGACGAGACGATCGAGATCATCACCTGGCGCCAGCTCGGCCTGCACACCAAGCCGATTCTGATCTGCAACATCGCCGGCTCGGCCCAGGGACTGATCGGGGCGATCGAAGGGGCGATCGCACGCGGTTTCGCGGCCCCCGGGTTGCGCACGGCTTATGCGGTGACCGAGGGAGTTGCGGCGCTGCTGGCGCGACTTACGCCCCTGCAGCCCGCACCGCCTACCGGCGCCGATCGGCTGTAGGGCGGAAAAGTGTAGCGCCTTCCGCCATCGTTCGGGGGGAATGGCGGAATACGCTGGGCTTTTCCGCCCTACCCACCAATCCGCTGCAGGCCTGCGCCTTCGTTGCGCAACCACGTCATTGCCGCCACGGTGTGGGGGGTCAGTAGCGCCACCAGATCCCAGAACCGTGGCCCATGGTTCATGTGGCGCAGATGCGCGACCTCGTGTGCGACGACGTAGTCCTGGACGAACTCGGGCGCCATGATCAGCCGCCAGCACAGCGCGATCGACCCGTCCGGCGCACAGCTTCCCCAGCGAGAGCTGGTGTCCTTCACCGTCACCCGCCGCGCATGCAGCGCCGCTGCCGCGGCCTTCGTCGCCACCATGGCGGCGAACCGCCGCCGCGCCTCGGTGCGCAGGAAATCGGTGACGCGACGGCACAGGAACTCCGGCGCGCCGGTTACGTGCAGCTCGCCATCGGTAAGCCACGCACCGCCACGTCCCTGCGGCAGGTGGCGGATGCGACAGGGCTTGCCGTCGATCGGTATTGCCTCGCCATCGCCGAAACGTATCATGCGCGGCAGCCTGGCGATCCTATCGCTGACCCAGTCGGCATGTGTCATCAGCAGCGCCATACCGGCACGGCGACCGGCGCGCAGCGGCAGCGTCACCACCACCATGCCTTCGCTTGGATCGATGCGCAGGCTGATGCGGCGGGCACGCGCGTTGCGCCGCCATTGCACGCGGGTCAGCCCGCCGGGCAGCGTCAACGTTTCGTTCAGCGGCAGTTCCATCTCGACAGGGGAGATGTTCACGGCTCGATTCGTCAACTGTGATAATCCGCGCCACTGCCATGAGCGATCGTGCGTCGGCAAGCGGCCGCCACTTGTCTCCGCGCGCCGTTGCGAGCGCCGCCAGAAGAAAATTCCGATCGGATGGCCGCTGCAACGAGACGGGTCGGTTTGTCAGGTCGGCATGGGCCTTTTCGCCGGCAAACTGCTGCACGACAGAATCCATTGCCGAAACGCCGCGGCCTCCTCGAGAAACCGGCAATTTTCCGCGCTCGCCAGATAGTATGTCTCGCCGTTCGGCACATAGAGCGGATAAGCAGGGACCAAGCGTCCGCCCGTCAGATCGTCGCGCACGAGTTCCTTCTGTGCCATCGCCACTCCCATGCCGTCGATCGCCGCCTGATAGGCCAATGCCGAGTTGGCGAAGGTCGAGCCTGACGGAACCCGCGCGAGCCGCGCCCCGGCACCCTCGAGCCACACCTGCCAGTCGCGTTGCCGCCGGATCGAGCTCACCAGCACATGGCGCAGCAGCTCGGCCGGGTCCTCCACCGGCCCGGTGCGCCGCAAATATCCAGGTGCGCAAATCGGGACGAGCTCCACCGCGATGAGCGGATCATGCTGGATGCCCGCCTGCGGCAGCGTACCAATCTGAATTGTGAAGTCGTCCTCCTCCGGATCGAACCGCACCAGGCTTGGCGTGGTTGTCAGCCGTACATCGATCTCCGGATGTCCGGCGTGGAACCCGGCGAGCCGCGCGATCAGCCATTTGATCGCCAGGGACGGAAACAACTTAAGGCGCAATGCCCGCCGCTGACGGCCTTCCAACAAGGATTTGGTCGCCTGCTCGACGCGATCGAGCGCGGCGCCGACCGCCTCGGCATAGGCAATCCCGTCGCTGGTCAGCCGTGCCTCGCGGTGATCGCGGTGAAACAGCGAGACGCCGAGATGCGCCTCGAGCTGGGCGATATGTCGGCTGACGGCGCCTTGCGACACACGTAGCTCGTGCGCCGCCGCGGTGAACGTACGGGTGCGCGCCGCGATGTCGAAGGCGCGGAGCGCGTTCAGCGGCGGCAGCCGACGACCCATTCCCACTCCGTGGCCCCGCTACGTGGTCGGTGGCTCGCGCTGGTACGAAAAAAGCTGATCACCATGATGAGAAAATTGACTTACCGCCGCAAGGCCGGTGGGCCTAGCGTGGGCGCCGGGAGCGTCCAACGATGCAAACACCGGTCTACGCGGCGGCACGGCTCGACCGTTTGCCGATCGGCCCGTTCCACCGCCGCGTTTTGCGGCTGGTCGGCGCGGGCATGTTCTTCGACTCGTTCGATAACGCGATGATGGCCAGTGTACTTGCCACGCTGGTCGGCAGCGGTTGGTCGACGATGGGTCTCAATGCCAGCTTCATCTCCGCCACTTTCCTCGGCCTGACGGTCGGCGCGGCCACTGCCGGCCTGGTGGGGGATCGTTTCGGCCGGCGCTTCGCCTATCAATTCAACCTGCTGATCTTCGGTGGCGCCTGCCTGCTCGCCAGCGTGGCACCGACGATGTCCTGGCTGATCGCGATTCGCGCGGTGATGGGCATCGGCCTCGGCGCCGAGTACGTCGTCGGCTACGGCATGATCTCGGAGTTCGTGCCGCCGACACGGCGCGGCCAGTTCACCGCGTTGCTCAACCTGATCTCCAGCTCGGGCGTGTTCGTGGTCGCGCTGACCGGCCTAGTGGTGATCCCGCTGGCAGGTTGGCGGGTGATGTTCGTGATTGGCGGCGTCGGCGCGCTGTGGGTGTGGTGGCTGCGCCGCAAGCTGCCGGAATCGCCGCGCTGGCTGGAACATGTCGGCCGCACCGAGGAGGCGGAGACCGTCCTCAGGGCGATCGAGCACGAGGCCGCGCAGGGCCGGGCGCTAGCGGCGCCGGTCATTGCGCCGACCTCTACGCCACGCCGCGTGCCCATCACCGTGCTGTTCACCCGTCCGGTGATCCGGCGCACCCTGCTGGCGATCGCGGTGAACATCACCTGCCTGGTTGGGTCGTATAGCTTCACCGCATGGATCCCGTCCTTCTTCGTCAAGCAGGGACTGAGCGTTACGCGTTCGCTCGGGTTCAACGTGGCGATGTCCGCCGGCACCATTGCCGGCCCGCTGCTGGGTGTGTTCCTGGCCGACCGGATTGGCCGACGGCGTGGCATCATGGCAACCGGCCTTGCCTGTGGCGCGATTGGCGCGGTCTATCCGTTCCTGACCGCGCCGGTGCCGATCATGTTCTGTGGTTTCCTGCTGGTCTCGATGATGTCGCTATTCTTGGCGCTGGGCCTCGGCGGCTACACGCCGGAGCTGTTCCCGACCGCCTATCGCTTCCGTGGCAGCGGGTTGGCGCAGATGGCGGGCCGCGCCGGGCTGATCGCGACACCGTACGGCGTGCTGCTGCTGTTTGGCAATTACGGCATTGCCGGCGTCGTCGGTGCCATTGCGACGATGTACGTCACGTTGGTGATCATTATCGCGATCGCCGGCATCGAAACCAATCAGAAGTCGCTGGAGGAACTTGAGCCTGATGCTGAGGTGCCGTCGATGGCGACGCAGCAACGGGCCGCCCAATAGCGTTTAACAACTCTTCCGCCAGGAGGTGCCGCCGATGCCCAACACACCGCTCGACCGCATATGGGACCAGCACGTCATCAAGGATTATGGCGACGGTCGCGCGCTGATCCACATCGACCGCCACTTCGCGCAGGAGGGTACCAGCGGCCGCGCCTTCGATGGGCTGCGCCGCGCCGGACTGCGCGTGCGCCGGCCCGATCTGACGGTGGGCACGATCGACCATGGCATCTCCACCCTGCCCGGCCGCACGCTGGAAAGCTGGGGACCGAGCACGCCGCGCAACCTGGCGATGCAGCGCAATTGCGAGGAATTCGGCGTCAGGCTGTTCAGCATCGATCACGCGAACCACGGCATCGTGCACGTTGTCGGGCCGCATCTGGGCTTCGCGCTGCCAGGATGCACCTATGTCTGCGGCGACAGCCACACCGCGAGTTGCGGCGGCGTCGGCGCCTGGGCATGGGGCATCGGCACCAGCGAGGTGATGCAGGTGTTCGCCGCGCAGGCACTTGTGATGCGCAAGCCGCGCACGCTGCGCGCCGAATTTCACGGCACGCCCGGCCGCGGGGTCTATGCCAAGGACATGATCCTGGCGCTGATCGGCCGTTACGGTGTCGATGCCGGCGTCGGGCACGTGGTGCAATATGCCGGGCCGGCGATAAGTGCGCTGCCGATCGAGGGGCGGCTCACCATCAGCAACATGTCGATCGAGTTCGGCGCGCGCGGCGGGATCATCGCCGCCGACGACACGACGATGGCCTATCTGCACGGGCGGCCAATGGCGCCGACCGGCGTGCTGTGGGACCAGGCAGTGCGGGATTGGCGGGTGCTGTTCGATGAAACCGACGCGAAGTACGACCGCGTCATCGACGTGGATTGCAGCGCGCTGGTGCCGCAGGTGACCTGGGGCAACTCGCCGCAGGACGTGATCGCGATCGATGCGGCGGTTCCCGATCCTGCCAGCTTTGCCGACACCGATCGCCGGGCGCTGGCGGAGCGGGCGCTGGGCTACATGGGACTGACGCCAGGCGTGCCGATCGCCGGGACGAAGATCGACATCGCGTTCATCGGATCATGCACCAACGGACGGGTGTCCGATCTGGCCGCGGCGGCCGAGGTCGTGCGTGGGCGAAAAGTCGCGCCGGGCGTCAAGGCGCTGGTGGTGCCGGGGGCGGCGCATGTGAAGGCAGCAGCCGAGGCGGCTGGGCTGCACAAGGTCTTCCAGGAGGCGGGCTTCGAGTGGCGCGAAGCCGGCTGCTCGATGTGCGTCGCGGCGGGGGGCGATATCGTGCCGCCGGGGCAACGCTCGATTTCGACCTCCAACCGCAACTTCGAAGGGCGACAGGGGCCGGCGAGCCGCACACATCTGGCCAGCCCGGCGATGGTGGCCGCAGCGGCGATCGCCGGCTGCATCACCGACGTGCGACGGATGCTGAATTAGGCCGAATGCTGAACCCGAGACGGGACGAAACGAGATGGACAAGTTCACCGTACTGCACGGCGTCGCGGCGCCGATGCTGATGGCCAATATCAACACCGACCTGATCGCGCCGAGCCACACACCCGGGCGGACGCCGGACGAATCGGCGAAACTGCCGCTCAGTGCGAAGATGTTCGCCAATCTGCGCTATGACGCCAATGCGGCGGAGCAGCCGGACTTCGTGCTCAACCAGCCGCGCTACCGCGGCGCGGCCATGCTGCTGGCGGGGCCGAATTTCGGCTGCGGCAGTTCGCGCGAGACGGCGGTGTGGTCGCTGATGGAGTCCGGCATAAGCTGCGTGATTGCGCCGAGCTTCGGCGACATCTTCCACGACAATTCCTACCAGAACGGCTTGCTGCCGCTGCGGCTGGAGATGGCGGCGATCGAGCGCATTGCTGCTGCGTTGGGGCGTTCCAACGCATCCGAAATGACCGTCGATCTGCAGCGCGGCGTACTGGAGGTGCCGGGATTGGAACCGATCCCGTTCAGCATACCGGAGGACCGGCGGCAGTCGTTGCTGGAGGGGCTTGACCAGCTTGGTTTCATCTTGCGTAGCGAGGCCGAAATCCTAGGCTTCGAGGCACGCGACACGGCGGTGCGGCCCTGGGTGTATTCGTAGCCGACGGTAGTACCGCTGCGCAGAACGTCCGACTGCGTGCTGCTGCTTGATCCCAGGGGTGGGGGCGCTTCGCGCGCATGGTGCATGGCAGTCCCGCGAACGTTTCAGTAACCATTCGTCGACGGCATCGCGAAGGAAGAATTTTGGCGCAGGTGCTGGAAGACGATGCACGCAAAACACGCTGATAGCGTCAGGCTAGATGATCTGTCGGGGCGGGTGGTCTGCTACGCGTTCGCCGTGCTCGACACGCCTAGCCCGCATTTCTCGTACTCTCGCGGGTGCTGGCTTGGTCCTTGCCGCGCCAACAGGTTTTCGCACCTTGCGAATACACCCGGTAGTAATCGGTCAGGATCAGTGCGCGCACTAGGGCCTGTCATCAATTAGCCGGTTTCGGTCGGTGGGTGCTATCCGGACACCGTATTGGGCCGGTCAGTCCCGATTGCCACACTCAGCCGTCAATCGGCACCGGGTGGTACGTAGCCGATTCCGGCGCGGCGGTTTCTCGGATTCATCGGCGGTCAGCTTCTTGGGGGGCTGACCGATGCGGCGGTTCGGACTGCGCGATGACCAGTGGGAGCGGATCAAGGACCTGTTGCCGGGACGCACAGGCTCGGTCGGAGTGACCGCGGCGGACAATCGGCTATTCGTGGAGCGGGGCTGTATCGTTATCGTACCGGAATGCCATGGCGCGATCTGCCGGAGCGGTTCGGTGACGGGACAAAGATCCACCTGCGGTTCAGCCGCTGGGCCAAAAGCGGTGTCTGGGAGCGGGTGTTTCAGCATCTCGCCGCAGACGCCGACAACGAATACGCGATGATCGACAGCACCATTGTGCGCGCCCACCAGCATAGTGCCGGCGCCAAAAAAAAGCCGGCGAGGACCAGGCGATCGGCCGCTCGCGGGGCGGACTGAGCACCAAGATCCACGCCCTGGTCGACGCGCTGGGCAACCCGATCGGCTTCTTCCTGACCGGTGGCGAGGCACACGATCTGGTGGGAGCAGACCACCTGCTGCCCACGATGGAGGCCGATACGCTGATCGCC
>DASRQX010000213.1:0-2007 GCA_035696165.1 Acetobacteraceae bacterium
TCAGCGACGTCCTGAACATCGAAAGCCAGACGCTGGAAGGCATCTCGGTCGAAAAATCTACTTCCAGCCGAACGTCAACGTCAGTCTCGCGATCTCCCAACTGGTTTCAGCGACCAACTCCATCCGCGCCCCGATGCCGACCGGCGTCCAGCCGCCGACAATCGTCCAGTACAATGCGTCCTCGGTTCCGGTGCTGCAGCTCAGCCTGAGTTCCGACACGCTGAACGAACAGCAGCTCTACGACTACGACTACGGCTACTACCAGATACGCCAGCAACTGGCGCCGATTCCCGGCATCACGCTGCCGACACCGGCCGG
Organism: Acetobacteraceae bacterium; assembly: GCA_035696165.1. Taxonomy (GTDB): domain Bacteria; phylum Pseudomonadota; class Alphaproteobacteria; order Acetobacterales; family Acetobacteraceae; genus Palsa-883. The sequence continues at coordinate 319 of DASRQX010000213.1, forward strand.
TGGCAAATATCGTCAGATCATGGTCTATCTCGATCCGGACGCGCTGCGCGCCCGCGGCGTCATGCCGAACGACGTGGTGAACGCCGAGAGCCTCACGCTGCCCTCGGGCGATGCCAAGTTGGGCGACAAGCAGTTCATCGTGCGGGTGAACGCGATGCCGCTGTCGATCGAGGCGCTGCAACACCTGACGATCAAGCAGGTCGGCGCCACCACGGTCTATCTTTCTGACGTGGCGCACTTGGCCGATGCCTGGTTGGCGCAAGCCAACATCGTGCACGCCGAGGGCAAGCGCGCAGTACTGCTCACGATCATCAAGAACGGCGACGCGTCCACGCTCGACGTGGGAACCGCCGCAAGTTTGGGGGTGCGAGGGCCAGAGCGGTATGTTCGAGCCCATCACAAAACGGGGGCAGGGCCCGGCGTGGTGATCTAACGTCGGGCGGTGATCGAACAGCGCCCGCCTCTGCTGCTGCAGTTGAAGCTCCTGCTGCGGGACGTTCATCCTGCGGTTTGGCGGCGGGTCAAGCTTGCGGACAGCTTGTCAATCGCGGACCTGCACCGGGTCATCCAGCTGCTCATGGGCTGGGACGACGACCACCTGCACCGCTTTCGCATTCATGGCCGGGATTACGGCATCGCCTATGTCGGCGGGCCGAGCTTTGACGAGGACGCCGCGGCGGTCTGGCTGGCACAGTTCGGATTCCGTCCCACCGAGCGCTTCCTCTATGAGTACGACTTCACGGCTGGCTGGCAGGTCGAAGTGCGGGTCGAGAAGGCGATCGAGGAGGCGCCATCCGAGAGCCACCTCATCCCCGCTTGCCTGGCCGGCCGAGAGCCCAGTCCTCCGGATGGCTGCGGTGGGCCTCGGGCCTATGCGGAACGGCGTCGCGAAGCGGCCAGCTGGGACATGGCGACCGATATGGACGCGGTCGCCGCCGTCCTCCGCCGTGTCGCCGATGGCGATGACGCTGTCCTGGCCGATCCCGAGACGTTCTCGGACTTCAAACAGGCCGTGTCCCGCCTACGGTCACGGGAATCCTTTCTGGCCGAGGCGTTCCCGCGCGCCGCGATCAACGCCGCATTGCGGCAGGCTTTCACCATAGTGCGGGGTTCCCGATGATCCGGATGGCGATACAGGTCGTCTCCATTGACGATGCAACCGACCGACGGGACGTGCACGAGATCATCGGGATCGACCGTGATCGGCTGTGCCCGGAGCGCCTCGGATTGTCGCTGGCCGAAGCCAAGGAAATCACTGCCGGCATTCAACGGGTTCTTACCGACCTTCAGGTCGCAGAGTGGCAAGCGGATCAGCGCGCCTGCCCCGGCTGTCGCCATCGGCGCTCGCTGAAGGGCTACCATCCGATCGTGTTCCGGACGCCATTCGGAAAGCTTCGGTTCACCAGCGAACGGGTCCGGGTTTGTCCATGCACCCAGAGCCCAATGGTCTCGGTGAGCCCATTGGCGGAGCTGCTGAGCGAGCGCGTCAGTCCGGAGATGCTGTATCTTGAAACCAAATTCGCCTCGCTGGTGTCCTATGGTCTGACAGTCCGGCTGATGGACGAAGTGCTGCCGCTCGACCGTCCGATTGGCGCCGAGCGGGTCCGGCGGCATGTTTTTCGGATCGCCGAAGCGCACGAAGCCGAGCTCGCATCGGCGCCGACGAACATAACAGTCGACGAGCGAACC
>DASRQX010000214.1:0-7266 GCA_035696165.1 Acetobacteraceae bacterium
TGTCGTGCCAACAGGTTTTCGCGCCGCCGCCAATACCGGGTGTATTTGTAAGGTGCGAAAACCTCCAAGGGGAAGAGGTCGCGCGGCAAGGACCAAGCCAGCACCCGCGAGAGTGTGAGATATCCGGGCTAGGCGACTTGAAGTCTTGGCCGTTCAACTGACCGCTCGCCCCTTGGCGGTCCAACTGACCGCTCGCGCCACGCCCCTGGGCAACGCACCCTCCAGATCAGCCACCGCGTCCGCGGTCCCTGCCGGCGAGATCGACGACCTTGCTGTCCCCCCCGAGCGAACCAGCGAAACGCGGGGGCCCCAGCATCTCGGCCACCTTGCGCGCCAACTGCTGCCGCTGGAACGGCTTGCCGATCAGCTGGACGCCATCGTCCAGCCGGCCGTGGTGCACGATCGCGTTCTCGGTGTAGCCGGACATGAACAGCGTCCGCAGCCCAGGGCGCACCTCGGTCAGCCGACGTGACACCTCATTGCCCTTCATGCCGCCGGTCAGCACGACGTCGGCCAGGAGCAGATCGATCTTGGCATCGTTCTCGCCGAACACCCGCAGCGCCTCGGTCCCATCCGCCGCCGCCAGCACCCGATAGCCAAGGTCGCGCAGCATCTCCACCGCCACCTCGCGCACCGCGGTGTCGTCCTCCACCACCATGACCGTGGCCGCACCGTGCGGCAATTCCACCGGCGCCTCGTCACGCGAGGACCCGGCCGACAGGAACCCGATGGCGCGCGGCAGGTATAGCCGCACCGTGGTGCCCTCACCCGGTTCCGAGTAGATCTTCACATGGCCGCTGGACTGCTTGGCGAAACCGAACACCATGGCAAGGCCGAGGCCGGTCCCCATGCCAGCCCCCTTCGTGGTGAAGAACGGCTCGAAGGCCCGCGCCAGCACCTCGGGCGGCATGCCGTTGCCGGTATCCGAGACGGCCAACATCACGTAGTCGCCTTGGGTCACCTCGGCATGCTGGCGGGCGTAGTCGTAATCCAGCACCTTATTGGCGACCTCGATCGTGAGCCGGCCGCCGTCCGGCATGGCATCGCGCGCGTTCAGCGCCAGGTTCAGCAGCGCGCTCTCCACCTGGGCCGGGTCGGCCATCGCGGGCCACAGCCCGGCCGCGTCCACCACCTGGACCTCGATGTGCTCGCCCAGCGTCCGGCGCAGCAGGTTCGCCATGTCGGGCAGCGTGTCGGACAGGATGATCGACATCGGGGTCAGTGGCTGCTTGCGGGCGAAGGCCAGCAACTGATGGTTCAGCGCCGCACCGCGCCTGGCGGCCCAGATGGCCCGGTCGACATATGTCAGGGCGGCAGCCTCCGGCTCCGATTTGTTCTGGGCGAACTCCAGGTTGAGCAGGACGACCGTCAGCAGGTTGTTGAAATCATGTGCGATGCCGCCGGTAAGCTGGCCCATCGCCTGTAGCCGTTGCGAGTCCCGCGCGGTCTGCTCGGCGCGGACGCGCTCGGTCGTGTCGGTCACCGTCAGCACGAAACCGCCTTCCGGCAGGGCGGTACGGCGCAGCTCGAAGCTGCGGCCGTCTGCGGCGCGCGTCCGCTCATACACCACCGGTTCGCCCGGCACGCGCCCGCCGCGCCCATGGCGGATCTGACCCTCGGTTTCCAGGAAGGCAACACCGCCGGTCGCAAGCTGCTCGACAAGAGCCTCGTAGGCGGTGCCGGGACGCATCATCGCGCGCGGCAAACCAAGCAGGGCGGCGAAACGCTCGTTCCAGCGCACCAGGCGGCTATCGGCGCCAAATGCGGCAATGCCCTGGCTGATGCTGTCGAACGCCGTGCGCATTTGCGCCATCAGGGCATGTTGCTCGGCCTCGGCGTCCAGGAGCTGCGCGCGCGTGCGTGCCAAAAGATGACCGGCCACGGCGAACAGCACGACCGCCAACGTCGAGCCGCCCACCGCGAGCCAGCGCGTCAGGCTTTCCATGCGGTCGAGATCTTGCCGCCGCGCCTCCAGCAGATGCTCTTCCGCGTCGCGCATACCGCGCAGCAGGCCCTCGACCTGCTCCATGAGGTGCAGCCCCAGGTCCGTCCGCACGACAGCCAGCGCGGCGTCAGGCCCGGCGTCGCGCCGCAGCGCAACGGTTTGCGCTAGTTCGTCCAGCTTGCGCTGAAGCAGCGGTCCAATGTCACGCAGACGAGCCTGCTGACTGGGATCGTCGACGGTCAACCGGCGGAGTTCATCCTGCAGCACGGCGATGCGCCCGAGCGCGTCGCGGTACGGGGCAAGGTAGTCCGACTGGCCGGTGAGCAGATAGCCGCGCTGGCCGGTTTCGGCGTCGCGCACCGCGAAGCCCAGCTCATCGGCGGTGGTGATGACCTGGTCGGTATGGCGAACCCAGAGTCGCGCCTGGCGGGTGCTGGTGAATTGGAACCAGGTCAGCAGCGCGATAGCGCCCAGCAGCAGCACCGTGGCAACCACCGCCAGAATACTCGCGTTCCTTCGCAGCGTGGTCGACAAGCCTTCCCTCCGTGGTACGGCGCGGCGTCGCTAGCGACCTTCACACACACCGGCGCGCCGTTGCGACAGGATGATGGTGCTGTCCCGCCAAGGTTTGCACAACTCATAACCTGTGGGCGTTGCTTCCCCGAATGCGGTATGACCGCGAAAATACCGGCTTGCGGATCGCGCCGGCGCGTGGGCGATCCAGCCCGCGTCGGGCGGCCACGCGGCCGTGCCGGCGGGGGCGCCGCGCGGAACATCCAGCGCCTTCAGCAGCGGCGCGATATCGCTTGCCAGTTTGGTTTGCAACGATCGGCCGATTCGATCCGACTTTCTTGAGCGCGGTTTACCGTCGATTCACGATCAAAGCGTGTGCGACTGCGCTCGAGCTCACTTATCGCAGGCGGCGGACTGCCTGGCAGCCATGGGCGGATGGACGTTTCGCGAGGAATGTGTGCGAGAGGCGATCGATGCTGACGATTCCGTACCTTGAAGTGCCGATTACACACGTGTGCAATTTGCGTTGCGATGGCTGCGGCTATTATTCGAATTACAAAATCAAGACGATGGTGTCGGCCGATGAAATTCGTGAAACGGTTTCGGCATGGTCGCGGCGGATCAAGCCGAGGATGGTCAAAATCCTTGGCGGCGAGCCGCTGGTCAATCGGCAACTCCCCGAAATCTTTCTGAGCCTTCGGCAATTGCTGCCGGAGAGCCATATCCAGACCATCACCAATGGGCTGCAATTGGACAAATGCCCGATTTTGCCCCACCCGCTCTCCGCACCGAATACCAGCCTCTCGGTGTCGATTCATTCGAACGACGATGCCTACCTTGCCAAGCTGCAGGAGAGCATGAACGTCATTAATGGATGGGTGGTCAAATTTGGTATCACGGCTATCTCGAGCGACACCTGCGTGGGTTGGAAACGGCATCATATGGGCCTCGGCCAATTCATGAAGCCCTACGCGGACGGAGACTTCAAGGAAAGCTGGCGGAAATGTCCCGCGAAGGAGTGTGTGGTCCTGTTCGAACGCTGTCTCTAGAAGTGCCCGCAGACCGCCAGCCTGCATCTTGCCGCGGAGAAATTCTCGCTGCAGTCAATTGAGGAATGGGGGCCGTATTTGGCCTACGACGGAATTGGCGTGACGTGCTCCGATGCTGAGTTGGAATTCCATTTGAAACGTGGCCCCGAGCCGGTGTGTGGCATGTGCCCGGCCAACGGCGAGAGCTACGAAAAGGATATCTACCATGCCGACTTCGACATCCCCGACGCTTTGCGCGTCGAGCGCGGCGGAGCCATTGTTCGCATGATCTGAGCTGAACTGCCACGCATGGGCAGTATCGCGTGCCGTCGAAACGATCGACGACACCAGCCGCCGAAAGAATTGGCCCACCGACGCTGCCTACCCCCGACATGCCGGCGCAGGCAGGTATCCACGACTTGCTTTCGTCGTAGCAAAGACAGTCGTTGATGCGGACCTTGGCCGGCATGACTGAGATATCGTCGAAGAGGCGATCATTCTAACACCTGATATACACGTCCGAACACCGCCACGCGCATCGCCGCCAGATCGCGCCGCAGCGACGGCTCCGAGAGATTGCCCTGCGCAAAACCGCGCCACAACTCGGCAATCAGCCATTCGACGCTGCGCCGCCCGGCAATGTCCTGCAGGCGATGGCCGCGCAGAATCAGGCGGCCAGCCTCGCCGTCCACCTCGCTGAGCACGGTTTAGCCGGCGATCACGCCTTCCAGTCCGCTGTTGAACGCCATCCGCGGGCACTCAACCGTGATTGCCCAATTCCCTGATTGCCCGGCTGACGTGCCCTGGGTCGGTGCTGCTTGGGTCAATTAGCCGGGGCCGACGCCAGTTGACCGGCGGAAGAGCAGCGCGGAGAGTGCAGTTCGTCAATCTTGATCAAGTCAATCAATATGAAGGTCGCCGAAACCGACCACGCCGACTGGGTCAACACCGAGGCCGCGCTGGCCCGCCTCGGCGTCGCCCGCCAGACGCTCTACGCCTACGTCAGCCGCGGGCTCGTGCGAGTGCGCGCCAATGAGGCCGACCCGCGCCGCAGCCTGTACGACCCGCGCAGCATCGATGCGTTGCTCGAGCGCCGCCACCGCGGCCGCGCACGCCAGGCAGTAGCCGCTTCGACAATCGATTTCGGCGAACCGGTGCTGGCCTCGCGCATCACCCGCATCGCCAACGGTACGCTGCTGTACCGTGGCCAGGACGCAATCGAGCTGTCGCACACCGCGACGCTGGAGGCAGCCGCGGCACTGCTATGGGAGGCGCCGGAATTTCCACCGCAGCGCCCATCGGTCTTCGTGCCCGGCGAACCACGATCCCCGATCGCGCGCTGCATGCGCCGGGTCGCCAGCCTGACCGGGTCGGCCATCTGGGCGCGCAGCCCTACCGCCCTGCACGCCGACGCCGCGGCACTGCTGCGGCGCATCGCCGAGGCCGCCTGCAACGCGCGAGCCGACGGCCCGGTGCACCTGTCGATGGCACACGCCTGGGGCGTTGATGCGGCCGGCGCGGACCTGATCCGCCGTGCGTTGGTGCTGTGCGCGGACCACGAGTTGAACGCCTCGGCCTTCGCGGTGCGTGTGGTAGCCTCGACCGGGGCGGCCCTGCCGGCATGTCTGTTGGCGGGGCTGGCCGCACTCAGCGGACCGCTGCACGGTGGCGTAACCGAGCGCGTCGGCGCCTGCCTCGCCGAGCCGGGGATGGAGGCGGACCCACGGGCTGTCATCGCCGCGCGGCTGGATCGCGGCGAGCATGTCCCGGGTTTCGGCCATCGGCTGTATCCGGACGGCGATCCTCGCGCGGCAGCGCTCCTCGCGCCTCTGGCTCCCGGGCCGTGGTGGCAAGAGATGTTCGGCGCGGTGGCGGAGCTGACCGGGCAGCGGCCGAACATCGATCTTGCATTGGTGGCGCTAGAGAGGGTGCTGCACCTGCCCGACGGATCCGCGCTGGCGATCTTCGCGGCCGGTCGCACCGCCGGGTGGATTGCCCATGCCCTCGAGCAGCGCCAGGACGGGCGGCTGATCCGCCCCCGGGCGAGCTACCCCGCGCCAGCTACGCCTGCTTGACCTCGGCGGCCGGCGCGCCGGTGATGCGTTGCAGTTCGGATGGGGTGGTCTGGAACACGTTGCTCGGCGTTCCCGCGGCCGCCCAAATCGCGTCCAGCGCCAGCAGGTCTTGATCCAACAGCAGCAGCGGCTGGGTGATATGGCCGATCGGCGCGACGCCGCCGATCGCGAAGCCGGTGACGGCGCGCACCCAGTCGGCGTCGGCGCGGGCCAGCTTCACCCCGAGTGCCGCGGACGCCTTCGCCGGGTCCACCCGGTTGGCGCCGCAGGTAATGATCACCACTGCGCGGCCCGCCTGGTCCCCAACCGGGCGGAACACGATCGACTTGGCGATCTGCGCCACGGTGCAGCCGACCGCGGCCGCGGCATCGGCGGCGGTGCGGGTGCCGGCGGGGAATTCAGTGATCGTGTCCGGATGGCCAGCCGCCAAAAGCGCCGCACGCACCCGCGCAACAGACCCCGCCAGCTCCGACATCGCCTATATCTCCCGTCATGGACACCTTGGCGCTGTATATCCACTGGCCGTTCTGTCTGGCCAAGTGCCCGTATTGCGACTTCAACTCCCATGTCCGCGAGCGCATCCCGCAGGCGCGGTTCGCCGCAGCGCTGCGCCGGGAGCTGGCGTGGGAGGCGGCGCGGCTTGGCCGCCGCCGGCTGGGGTCCATCTTCTTCGGCGGTGGCACGCCGAGCCTAATGGCGCCGGAGACGGTGGCCGCGCTGATCGAGGATGGCGGGCGTCTGTTCGATGTGGCGCCCGGGATCGAGATCACGCTGGAGGCGAACCCGACCAGCGTCGAGGCCGGGAAACTCGCCGCGTTCCGTGCCGCCGGAGTGAACCGGGTATCGCTGGGGGTGCAGAGCCTCGACCCGCTGGCGCTGGAGATGCTGGGACGGCGGCACTCGGTGGGTCAGGCCGTGGCTGCGCTGGAGATGGCGCGGCGGATTTTTCCGCGCGTATCGTTCGATCTGATCTATGCGCGGCCGGGGCAGGGCATGGCGGCGTGGCGGGCGGAGCTGCGGCAGGCGCTGGCGCTCGCGGCAGACCATTTGTCGCTGTACCAGTTGACGATCGAGCCGGGGACCGCGTTCGCCACGCTGCACGCGCGGGGCGAGATCGTGCTGCCGGACGGTGATGACGCGGCGGCGCTGTATGTGGCAACCGCCGAGGAAGCCGCGCGGTTCGGGCTTTCCCCCTACGAGGTCTCCAACTACGCCGCGCCAGGCGCAGAGAGCCGGCACAATCTGGCCTATTGGCGCTACGCGGACTACGCGGGGATCGGGCCGGGAGCGCATGGGCGGATCACCCTCGACGGCGCGCTATTCGCCACGCGACGGCATCGCGCGCCAGAGATGTGGGCGGAACGTGTAGAGCGCGACGGCCATGCAACGACTGATCAGACTGCACTGCCACGGGTGGAGCGCGCGCGCGAGATGCTGCTGATGGGGCTGCGCCTGGCCGAGGGGATCGACGAAGCGCGTTTCGCGGCGCGGACCGGCACCGCACTGGATGACGCAGTAGACCTTGAAACGTTGCGGCAGGCGATCGACGAAGGTTACCTCACGCGCGCGGATGGGCGTCTGATCGCGCTAGCGGAGGGCCGATTGCGGCTGGACGCACTGCTGGGGGCTTTGCTCAGGTAATACCAGCAGCTGATAGTATTGACGTACGCTGCCCAACCCCAGTCATGGCCGGCGAAGGCCGGCC
>DASRQX010000215.1:0-3479 GCA_035696165.1 Acetobacteraceae bacterium
ATGGACTCCGAGACCGGAACTGCAATGACGTTGGGCCGCACCTACATCCTGACCGAGCGTGCGCCGGAGCCGCTGTCGGCGGCCCCGCTGGACCTGCTGCGGCGGTAGAGAGCGCACGTGACAACGCCCATGCAAGCACCGATCACCGCGCGCTGCTGCATCGCCGGTGGCGGCCCGGCCGGGGTGATGGCGGGGTTCCTGCTGGCTCGCGCCGGCGTCGAGATCGTTGTGCTGGAAAAACACGCCGACTTCTTCCGCGATTTCCGCGGCGACACCATCCATCCCTCGACCCTCGAGGTGATGCACGAGCTGGGTCTGCTCGACGACTTCCTTACGCTGCCGCATAGCGAGTTGGTGCATCTCGGGGCGCAGGTGGGCGAGACGTTCGTGCCGCTCGCGGATCTTTCACATCTGCCGACCCGCTGCAAGTTCATCGCACTGATGCCGCAATGGGATTTCCTGGATTTCCTGGCCCGGCAGGGCCAGCGCTATCCCGGCTTCCACCTGATGATGGGCGCGGAGGCGACCGGACTACTGCGCACCGAAGACACCGTCACCGGCGTTACCGCGACGACATCGAATGGACCGGTGGAAATACGAGCGGAACTGGTCATCGCCGCCGACGGACGCCACTCCACGTTGCGTCCGCTGGTCGGCTTCGAACCAACCGAGTTCGGCGCCCCCATGGACATCCTGTGGTTGCGGCTGTCCCGCCGTGCCGGTGATCCGGCAGACTCGCTCGGCCGGTTGGATGCCGGGCGCATGATGGTGTTGATCAACCGAGACGACTACTGGCAGTGCGCCTTTGTCATCGACAAGGGCGGGATCGACCAGATACGCGCCGCCGGGCTGGAGGCGTTCCGCAAGGAGATCGTTCGCCTGATGCCGGTGTTCGCCGACCGCGTGGCGGAGCTGGCAAGCTGGGACGACATCAAGCTGCTGACCGTCGCGGTGAACCGGCTGGCGACCTGGCACAAGCCCGGCTTCCTGTGCATCGGCGACGCGGCGCACGCGATGTCGCCGATCGGTGGTGTCGGCGTGAACCTGGCGGTACAGGACGCCGTGGCAACGGCCAATATCCTCGTACCGCGGTTTCAATCCGGCCACGTGACGGACGCCGACCTTGCCGCGGTCCAGCACCGCCGAGAATGGCCGACGCGGATGACGCAGCGGCTGCAGATCACCGCGCAGAACCGGGTGATCACCGGCGTGCTGCGCGGCACGCAGACACCGAAGCCGCCACTGCTATTGCGCCTGTTCGGGAGGCTACCGATCCTGCAACGAATTCCCGCGCGGCTGATCGGCATGGGTTTTCGGCCCGAGCACGTCCGAACGCGCCCGGCGGACGCTACGACATAATCGGGCGGCCGGACTGGGCGACCGGGTAGGGCGGAAAAGCGCAGCGCATTCCGCCGACCGGACGCAAAGATGGCGGAATGCGCTGCGAGACTGGGCAAGAATTCTGCTTCCGCGACGCGGTGCGGGTTTCGTACGATTCCCGCCATGCCCAGCCCCTTCTACAAGACCGGCAGCGCCCGCGAAGAGGCCCTGCTGCTGCCCGCGCGCATCGAGGACTATGTAGGGCGCGACAACGCGGTGCGCGCCATCGAGGCCTATGTCGCCTCGCTTGATCTGGCCGAGCTGAAGTTCCGTCATGCGGTGCGCGTGATTGGGGCGGGCCAGCCGCCGTATGATCCGGCCGACCTGCTGAAGCTGTATCTGTATGGCTATCTCAACCAGATCCGCTCCTCGCGCCGCCTGGAGCGCGAGGCCGGGCGCAATATCGAACTGATGTGGCTGCTGCGCGGCTTGCAGCCGGGCTACCGCACGATCGGCCAGTTCCGCAGCGACAACGTCGGGGCACTGAAGCAAGCGAACCGCGACTTTGTGACGGCGCTGCGCGAGCTTGATCTGGTGGGCGGGGAGCTGGTGGCGATCGACGGCGCGTTCTTCGATGGCAATGCCAGCAAGGCCAGCATCGTGACGCGCAAGCGGCTGGACGAGCAGCTGGCCGTGGTGGACCGCGAGATCGCGGCGGCGGAGCGTGAGGTCGAGGACTACGCCGCCGCGCTGGATGCCAATGATGCGGCGGAGGCAGCCGAGCCCGAAGCCAAGCCGCGTCCGAACGAGGACATCGCCGGCAAGCTCGCCGTTCTGCTGGCCAAACGCCGTGCGGTGGCGGCGGATGTGGCGGCGCTGGAGGCGAGCGGACAGACGCAGCTGTCGCGCACCGACGCCGACGCGCGGCTGCTGTCGAAGAACGGCCAGTCGGTGGCGGGTTACAATGTGCAGATCGCGGTCGACGACAAGCACAAGCTGATCGTCGCCGACGAGGTGGTGAACGACGGCAACGACACCGGCCAACTGCATGCGATGGCGCAGGCGGCATGCGCCGCGCTCGGTGCGGACACGCTGCAGGCGGTGGCCGATACCGGCTATTACAACGGCGAGACCCTCAAGGCCTGCGAGGACAGCAGGATCGAGGCCTTCGTGCCCGAACCGCGGCGCGGCAAGCGGCTGGAGGCGGCGGGCCGGTTCGGCATCGAGGCGTTCGTCTACGATGCCGCGGCGGATGTCTATCGCTGCCCGGCCGGCAAATCGTTGCGCGCGATGGGTGGCGGCAAGCTGGACCAGAGCGGCAAGCTGCGTATCTGTTATGCCAGCCGCCGGCTGGTCTGCTCGGGGTGCCCGAAGCGGCACAAATGCCTCTCCCCCAAAGCCACGCGGCGCGTCATCGAACGCTGGGAGCATGAGGACGTGATCGAACGGCATCGCCAGCGCATGGCCACCGGTGAGGCGATGATGCGCCGCCGCAAAGCGTTGGTGGAACATCCGTTCGGCACGCTGAAATGCCGCGCCGGGTATCGCCACTTCCTGATGCGTGGTTTCGACAAGGTGCGCGGCGAACTCGGCCTGATGGTGCTGTGCTACAACTTCACCCGGGCGATGAACATCATCGGCCTCGAAAGGCTGGTCGCGTGGTTCGCCACACGGTCCCTTTTGGCTGCATTTTGCCTGCTGGCGGCGATTCTGACGGCCGCTGAGCGCCTCCAGGGCAGATGGCGTGTCGGATCGAGCGCAATGATGGCGACCATTGCCGGTCCGCTCCGACCCGACAGGACCGGCTGGAGTGCCACCGCCTGCGTCACGTAAACGCTCGGAAGCAATACTTGCCCAGTCTCGCAGCGCATTCCGCCATCCGCCCGCGACGCCCCCCGCTACGCCCATTGACCACCACGCGTGCCGGGGCTATCCCCCGCCGCCCTGATCGAGATCGGAACCGGACGCATGGCATTGCAGGTGGTGGACAAGAACGCGGCAAAAACCGGCGGGATCGCCGCCGACCGCCTGCGCAGCCTGGTCGAGCGCATCGAGCGGCTGGAGGAAGAACGCAAGGCGCTCGGCAGCGACATCAGGGACATCTACGCCGAGGCCAAGTCGGCTGGCTTCGACGTCAAAGTGCTGCGCCAGCTCATCCG
>DASRQX010000216.1:0-10483 GCA_035696165.1 Acetobacteraceae bacterium
ATCATTTCCTCGAGCTGCCGGTAGCTGATCGGATAGGCCACGTACCAGCGGACGCCCCACAGGATCACGTCCCGCTCGAAATGGCTATCGTTGAACTCAATCATCACCCGCCGCCCTACCGTACCAGTTGTCGCCGATCATACACCGCGGGTGTCTCAGGCGAAGATTTGCGGCAGAACCCTTTCGGCCGCCGAGGTTATCCGGCCTCAATCGGCTTCGGCAGCCGTTCAGCGAGGGTGGGCCGGGGTGTGATGCAAGTTACACTTGGTTTGGTGACAATACGCGTTAAGATCGAGCCGGAAATGGAAGCAGGGTCACCAAATGAGCAACGGCCTCTCGCCGGTGGGCAGGCCGGCGCCGCCCCGGCCGGACAACGAACCCCGGCCGGATTCCCAATCCCGGACAGAATGGGATGTGGCGACGGCAACGTCCCACACCTGCAACGTTGCGACGGCTTCCGCGGGCCAGGATGATGTCGTCATCAATATCGGCGTTACAAATGCCGGTCATGGACACCCCAATAAGATGTCGGTGGAGCTGATAAAGCGCTTCTCGCTGCGTCCGCGCACCGCGCAGGCACTGCGCGACATGCTGCGCGACTTGATCGCGAACATCGACGCGGACCGGCGGCGCGGGACGTGAGCGAGGTCCCCGCAGCGCCGCTCGCGGCGTCATCCCGCCCAGGCTACCTCGTGGTGGACGACTTCCTGCGCGGGTTTGTCGAGGCGCGGGTGCTGAAAACGGCGTTCGAGGTTGGGCTGATCGACCGGCTGCTGGACCACGGGTCCGGCGCGGTGGCGGCGCTGGCGCCGGTGGTTGGGCTCGACCAGGCCGGACTGCGGTTCCTGCTGGACCTGCTGGCGGCGGCCGGCGTAACGCAGGAAGCCAGGGGCGACGTCCGGCTGACGCGGCGGTTTCAGGAAGCCCTGCGGTATCGCGACCTGTTGGAAGTGAAACTGGATTATGCCGGCTTCACCATCAACGATTTCGCCGATCTGTTCACGCCCCTGGTCCAGACCCCATCCGGCTTCACCAGCAAGGCCCGGCTGTTTGAACTTTTCGACTACCGGCGCGCCCTGGACCCGACCTTCGAGAATTATGCCCGGACCCGGATGTGGGTGCGCCTGACATCGACCCTGACCCGGTATGAGGCCGCGCCGTGCCTGGACCTCCATGACCTTGGCGGGCACCACCGGATGTTGGACGTGGGCGGCAACAGCGGGGAGTTCGCGGTCCAGGCGTGCCGGCGCCATCGGTCGCTGTGGGCCACCGTGTTCGATCTGCCGCTGATCTGCGAACTCGGGCTGGATCATGTGCTGGCGCAGGCCGAGGGCAGCCGGATTGCCTTCATCCAAGGCGATCTGCGCGACCAGGATCTGCCGGGCGGGTATGATCTGATCACGTTCAAATCCATGCTGCATGATTGGCCACCGCAGGATGCCCTGCGGTTCATCGAGAAGGCGGCACGCGCGCTGGTGCCGGGCGGGACGCTGCTGATCTATGAACGCGGCGCGCTGGAGTTCGGCGGTCAGGTGCCGCCGATGTCGATGGTGCCGAACCTGCTGTTCTTCCGGTCGTACCGGTCGCCGCGGGCGTATATCGAACAATTGCAGAGGCTCGGGTTCCTGGACATCCGGCAGCATGATCTGCAGCTGGATTCGCATTTCTTCATCGTGACCGCGCGGAGTCCGAGCGAATGAGCACGGTGGGGATCGTCGCGCGGCCGCTGGTGCAAAGTGACTATGTCGAAGTCACCGTGCATTTCAAATGCAATCTCGGCTGCGCGCATTGCATGATCGAAGGGATGATGGACTGGCTGCGGCCGGAGTCGGATCAGCAGTTGGCCCGCGTCTGCGCCGAGAATGCGCGGACCCGGCAATGGAAGGGGCTGACGCTGACCGGGGCCGAGGTGACGCTGCGGCGCGACCTGCCCGATCTGGCGCGCCATGTCCGGGCGTCGGGGTTCCAGCACGTGCGCATACAGACGCATGGGATGAAGCTGGCTGATCCGGCCTATTGCCGCGAACTGGTGGACGCGGGGATCGATGAATATTTTGTCAGCGTGACGGCCGCCGACGCCGCGACCCACGATGCGATCACCGGGGTCGCGGGATCGTTCGATCGCACGTTGGCGGGACTGGAGAATTTGGACCGGTTTCCTGATGTCGTCACGCTGTCGAACACGGTGGTGACCAGCCGCAGCCACCGGCATTTGCCCGCGGTGGTGCAGCGTCTGGGGCACCTTCGGCGATTGGCCCAGATGGAGTTCTGGACCTACTGGCCGATGCGGGAGCACGACGACAAGGACCTGATCGCCAGCCACCTGGACGTTCTGCCGTACCTGCGGACGGCGATAACCGATGCGCGGGCGCTCGGGCGGGGCGTTGCAGTGAAGAACTTTCCGCAATGCCTGCTGGGAGCGGACGCGGACGCCCTGGACAACGGGCAGCCGAAGCTGGTGATCGATCCGGAGTTCTGGCCGGAGTTCATGCGCAACGGGTTCCACCAGTGCGTGCACAGGACGTACTGCGCGTCAAAAACCTGCCTGGGGTTGAATACCGCCTACGTCAACAAGTTCGGCTGGCACGGGGACGTTCTGATCCCGTTCCCAATGGAGACCTGAATGGACAAGATGACACCCGTTCCGGCCGAGGCATTCCGCCTGAACCGTGAAGGCGAAGACGTGGTGATCGACTTCGGCCGGATGGACGGGGTGCCGGTGCCGGCAGGCCTCGTTTCGATCCACATCACCGACCGCGTGACCCTGCCGCTGGAGCGCGCTCGGCGCCTGCTGCTGTGGCTGGATGATGCGGTGGCACCGCACACTGCCCGGATGCGGGCGGAACTGTTCAAGCGGATGACGCCCGCCGCGGCGGCAGCGGCAACCCGGCCCGACCACGTGCCCCAGCGGCCGCGGCATGATCCGTCGGGCGAACGCGCCGCGCAGTTGCTGCAAGCGGTGGGCGCCTGGGAGGTGCCGCACCAGTATGAACGCTCCTTGCGCATGACGCAGGGCAGCCTGCAGGCGAACCGGTTCCTGCTCACGGTCAACACGAAGGACATTCCCGGCGATGCGGCCGCGGCGGCGCTGGCGGTTTGCGACCAGTTCGAGATGCCGGCGCAGCTACGATCGGTTGCAGCGGAGAATTTCGGGATGGCGAAATGCGTCCATTTCGGCTTCGAGGGCGAGCCGGACAGCATCGTCTGCAAGCTCTACCTGGAAGGCGATGTATCGGCGGATGCGGCCGCTCGGGCCCGCAATGCCGGGCAGCCGGTGCTGCTGCACCTCGCGTTCAAGTGGGACCTGGTGAAGGGCGGCGGGGTGACATCACGTTATCTTTGGCACCCATTCCTGTCGGCGGCGGAAATCGGGCAAAGACTGGATCTGATCTACCGGGACGGGCCGGCGGCTTCGGTCGCCGTTGCGCGCGCCGTGCTGCAGGCGGCCGCCGACAGGGCGCCGGCGGAGCGGTTGCAGTACCTGGAGATCCAGGAGCCGGAGACCTCGCGGCGGTCGTTCGACCTTAACCTGTACAACGCCAAGATGCACGTGCGGGACATTCAAGGCCTGCTGCTGCGGTTGCGGCAGCAATACGATGTCCGGCCGGGACAGTTTCAGGCGGTGTACGACCAGATCAAGGGGATGCTGCTGGGGCACCTCGCGGGCGGCGTGCATCGTGACGGACGGGACTTCTTCAACGTGTACTATGGGGCGACGGGGCTGCCTCGGTACAACGAGCGATTGCAGTAGCCCAGCGGCAGGAATCACCGATGGGCATCCAGCAGCAGTTTGAATACGCCACCGGGCGAGACCCGTCGCTGAACTATTGCCTGTGGCCCTATCAGGCGCCGGCGCCGGCCGAGGACAAGTTCCGCTCGGTGAACCTGCTGTACCAGGCGTTCGCGTGTGCAGCGATCGACGCGAGGGCGTTCGCAATTGTTGACGCGATCCGCGACGGAATTGGGGCGTTCAATACCGTTTTCGGGGTAAAGCTGGCCGGCGGGCAGCTGGGTTGGGAATTCTATTTCTACGACTACAAGCGGCGGCAGCGGGTGGTTTCCATGTCACGCGTGCTGCGGGCGATCCATGACTACATGCCGACCCGCATCGAGCCGAACGAGAATTTGCCGTATTTCATGTTTTCGCTGGACCTGAATGATGCGCTGGCGAGCGGCGCCGCGCCGCTGGACGTTGTCCATATGTATGTCGGCAATCCCGGCAGCCAGGTCTCGTCGGGCATCGCCTACGCGGTCCGCGAGGACAGCATCACGTTGGAGAACTTCTACTTTTTCTTTGATGCGCGAACCCAGCTTGCGGATGTTGCGGGCAAGATCGGCAGCGCCGCGGTGTTCGACGATACGGTGTTGCCGGTCGATGCGGTGCTGCGGCCGGAGCTGCGCCGCTGCCAGACGATATGCCTGGCAAACAAGCGAAGTCATGACTGCATTTATTTCTCGGGCGTGGATGTGGATCAGTTGCAGTGGTTCCTGGACTGGCTGCAGTACCCGACGGCGGTGACGGAGTTCGTGCGGACGAACCGGTCGAACCTGGATCATCTGCTGTTCGACGTAGGCTTCGATTATCGGATGGTGGGTGACCGCCTGCAGGTGATCAAAAGCGGCTACTATGGCGTCTTCTAGGTGACTCACACGACGAGATTGGGTGTCGTTTAACGCGGATTTTACGCGCCCATCCTCGATCGCCCATCCTCGATCGTGCGAGTTTGAGGCCCGGGTGCGGGCAGCGTCCACGGGCCCACGCGCGCGTGGGGTGGCTCGTTCGGCGCGCACAAATATTCGTTGCATGGCCCGTTCGGGCGATGCGCCGGCAACCGCTCGACGGGCAAAGTCGCGCATGAGCCATCAATCCGCCGCCATCAAACAGGGGGTCGATCGTGTTGTGTCCCGGCCCATCTTGTGCGGCCTGGCTTTGCGGGGTCTGGCTGGCGCGCGAAGTGTCGTGTCGTGGCGTCTTGGGATGGTCGGGCGGCCGCCTTACCGGGCGGCTTGGCGGCATAACCATTGTGGGTGGGGGTTGCCCCGAATGACGAAATTGTGCACCCCCAAGGCCTTCCGTCGAATGCTTTATCGAAATGGAATGTGGTAACTCAACGAAATGGAATGTAGTGTGGTGTCTCGTCCGGGACGTTGCGTCATCAAAATCCGCTGACAGGCCAGGTTCGGCCCAGACTTCAAATGCGAGCCGAATCGTTGCCGCTTGATTGGAAATGATATGAAAGTCGGCCTTCGTCCCAAGCAGTCCGCCTCCAAGGGGCAGACCGCCTCCAAGGGCTCGTTCGCGGGTCCGGCGTTTCGCCACCTCAACCGTCGGGAACGGCAGGAGTTGAAGGCGAAATCGGACCTGGCGAAGGCGCCGGCCAAGGCGCCGCGACCCAGTTACGGGCTCGAGTCGGTTGAGCCGCGGCTGCTGATGTCAGCAGACCTGTCGTATGCGACGATGAACGATACGCTGACGCTGTCCATCGGCGGCACGGCCGCGGCGCCGACCGTCAAGCTCTCGGACGGATCGGGTCAGCTTGCCGCGGTGAACCTGACCGCAGCGACCGGGGCGGAAGTCGACGTCACCCGTTCCGGAACTGGCGGCGGGGCCGTTTCAGCGGACACGCTGAACATCGACCTGACGAATTTCGCGACCCTGAATACGTTCATCAATGCCAATGGCGGGCAACTCACCGTCAAGTTCATCGGTGGTGACGAATTCCAGGGCACGCCGCATCCGTTCACCGACACCGTCAATATAAACGGCAACAGCGGCGCCCTGGGCTACGGCGTGACCGTCGACAGCTCGTCGGTGATCAACAGCAGCGGCAGCCTGACGGCGACGAACATCACGCTGGCCTCGGCGCAGACCGCGTCCGACCTGCTGTCCACCGGGCTGTTCGCGAATGCCGACACGGGGATCAACCTGACCGGCGCGCATCTGACCACCACCGCCGGCGCACTGACCCTGAATGCGACCTCGACGCTGTCCGTCAGCACCAACGGCACCGGCATGTCGGCGGTCCAGGGTGCGGTCATCACCAGCTTCTCGAACGCGAATATCGGTGTCGGCGGCTCGTCGATGCTCCAGGCGACCGGCGGCGATGTCGATATCACGGCGTCGGTGCAAGGCAACCTGACGGCCACCGCCGGCGGCGCGACGGTGAACCTGATCTCGATCGATGGATCCGCATCGCCGACCGTGACGATCAACGGCGGCTCCTCGGTGATTGCCACCTCTGGCGCAATCGACGCCACGGCCTCCAGCAACGTCACCATCAACGCCACGGCGACGCCGACGACGGGGCAAACCAACTCTAAGGTCGATGCCGCCGTCCTGAACACCGCCTATGGCAGCGGCGCGGCAATGACGGTGAACGGCGGGGCGAGCCTGAACGCCCACGGCGCCGACACGGTGGCAGCGTCGAGCACGCTGAACAGTTCCACTTTCGCGAGCGCGAATGTGGCGGGCGACGCCGGCGCCTCGGTTGCGGTGTCGGTGATCACCGGCGACACGACGACCGATGTGGACAGCGCATCGATGACCGGCGCCTCCGTCAGCGCGACCGCGGCGTCGAACCGCACGATCGTCACCACGGCCTTCTCGGCGCCAGGCGGCTCGCAAGCCAGCGGCAGCGGCAGCAACGCCAGCGAGCAAACGCTTTCGAGCAACAATGCCTCGACGGGCGCCGGCCAGAACATCACCGTGGCGGGGGCGATCACCGTCAGCACCGATACCGGCAAGACATCGGCCTTCCTGGGCAATGGCGCGACGATCAATGCCGGCACCGGGGCTGCGACGGTGTCGGCCGCTTCGGTGGATGTCGTTACCCTGAACTCGAACGGGTCCTTCACGCAGGCTGGCACAAATGGCGTGGGCGTGGGCGTGGCGATCAACGTCGTGGACCGGCCGGACAGCGCCTATGTGACGGGCACGGTGAACGTTACGGCCGCGTCAGTGGACGTTGCGGTACTGGCACCGTCGCAGAGCACGTTCACGCTGTCTGCCACCTCGGGCGTCGGCAATTCCTCAAATGTCGGGTTTGCCGGGTCGCTGGCGGTGAACGTCGTCGTGCTCGATCACGAGGCCTATCTGGACCAGAACGCGACTCTCGGTCTGGCGGGCCATACCGCGACCACGTTCGAGTCGCATTCCAATGTTGCCAATAGTGTCAAGGCGCTGCCGGCGAATGGCGGCACCGCGGCCAGCGTCGGCATCGGCGCTTCCTTTGCCCTGGACGACGGCCAGGACACCACCCAGGCGACGATCGACAACGGCGCGGCCCTGACGGGTGCGGGCAACCTGACGTTGACCGCGGCCGGGGCGCACACGATGCTGACCGACGCGACGGCGGGTGGCGCCGGCGCGACCGGCATCACGCCGGTCATCGCCATTTCGATCGCCGATAACGATACGGCCGCGACGCTGGGCACCGGTGCGCTGCTGACCATCGGCGGGGCGCTGATGGCGTCCTCCACCCTGTCGGACACGGTCAGCACGAACGCGGCCGGCGATACCAAGTCGTCGAAGACAGGGGTTGGCATTTCGCTGGCGATGAGCTTCGTCAACGACCACTCGACCGCGACGACGGGGCGTGACATCACATCCACGGGGGCGATGTCATTCCTGTCCAAGATGACCTCGGGCAGCGAGAGCTTCGCTACCGCCAGCGTGGTGGGCGCCGCGCAGGACAATGGCTCGGGCCAGTCGGTGGACAACACCGCCAGTTCCCAGCAGGGTTTCGCCAACAGCACCGCCACCAGCAAGGATGCGAACGCGAAGGGCACCGAAGGCGCGAGCCCGCCTTCCGCCAGCACATCCGACGGGCAGGTCAGCGTCGCCGCGGGCATCGCGATCAACGACGAGCAAGCGACGTCGCAGGCCTACATCGCGGATGGGCGGACCATCACCGCCGGCGGTATCCTGACGGTAAAGTCCGGCGCCAAGGTGGACGGGCAGGCCAGCACATCCGGCACAGCGGTGACGAACGCAACGACGTTCGCGCCGGCGGCGGTGGACACGACGGCCGACACGATCAACCTGGGGACGTCAACGACCCTGAAAACCGGTGACGGCGTGACCTATTACGCCAGCAGCGGAGCACCAGTCGGCGGACTGACAAACGGCACCAAGTATTACGTCAACGTGGTCAGCGGCGGTACAATCAAGCTGTACGATACGGCGGCGGACGCGCAGGCCGGCGGCACGACCGGCCTGATCAATCTGACAAGCCAGGGCAGCAACGGCCAGTACTTCAGCGGCGGAGGATCGACCGGCACATCAGTGGGCGCCGCGGTGTCCGTCAATTTCGTCAAAGACACGAATCTGGCGTATCTTGGCGGCTCGACGTTCAAAGTGGGCGGGCTGGATGTCGAGGCGACGACGCCGGCGCAGACGATTTCGTTTGACCCGAGCGGCGGCGTCAGCATCACCAACAACACGCTCAACCTGGGGGTCACCGACCTGGTGACCGGCGATGGGGTTACCTACAACACGAATGGCGGCACCGCGATCGGCGGGCTGACGAACGGCACGACGTATTACGTGAACGTGCAAACGAACGGCACGGTCAAGCTGTACGACAGCTATGCGGACGCGGTGGCCGCCGGCGCAACGGGGCTGATGACGCTGACCAGCGCCGGGTCCGGCGGCGCGACGATGGTGAGTTCGACCGACAATTTTGGCGCGTACGCGATTTCTGGTGCAGGCGGCGGCAAGACCGGGGTGGCCGGGTCGCTGGCGATCAGCATCACCGATGACGATACGGAAGCGGACCTGGGCTATACGCAGCCGTCTGCCGCGCCTGGGGTGCCGAGCATCACGGTGACCGGGGGCGGCAGTGTCACGCTGAATGCCCAGACGGCGACTGCCGTTGCAGCGTCGGCGGTGCCGGCGAATGGCGGCGGTAGCGGCGCCAATCTGGGCGTCGGCATCTCGGTCTCGGTGGATTATGCGCAGACGCAGACGCTGGCGCAGATCACCAACGGGGTCGGGCTGAGCGGCGCCAACAACGTAACGATGACCGCGACGTCGGTCCAGACGATGACGACGCTGACCAAGGGCGGGTCGGCGGGCGCGACCGGGATCACACCGGTCATCGCCATCGCGATTACCGACAATAACACCGCAGCGGTGGTGGGAACCGGCGCGGCGATCAGCCTGACGGGCCGGTTCAGTGCAGCGGCGTCGCTGAACGACAGCGTGACCGACAGCGCCACCGGTGCGACCCAGGCGAGCGACACCGGGGTGGGGATCACCGTCACCGTCACCGTGGTGAACGATAATGCCCTGGCAACGACGGGTCGCAGCCTGACCAGCAGCGCAGCGGCGGCCAGCTCGGCGATCACCTTCAGCGCCACCGACCTGTCCAGCAGCACCAGCGCCGCGATCGCCAGCGTCGGCGGCGGGCAACAGAGCAACGGGTCGAGCAATCAAACGGTCAACAACACGACCGCTACACAGTCCGGCTACGGCGATTCCGAAGTCAAGAACAGCGACTCCAGCGCCATGGGCACCCAGGGGTCGGACAGCAACAACAAGGCACAATCCGGTAACGGGTCGGTCAGCGTGGCCGGCGCGGTTGCAGTGAACGTCGAAGATGGATCGGCAAAGGCGTCCGTCGCCGACGGCGTGTCGATCGCCACCGCAGGGATGCTGTCGGTCACGACCGTCGCGCAGGTGAATGGCCAGGCGATCGCATCGGGTGCTGCGACGACAAGCTCAAGCGGCACGGGCGTTGGGTTGGGCGTGGCGGTGAACGTCGCCAACGTGACGAACCAGGCCAGCATCGGCAACGGCACGGTGATCAGCAGTGGGGGCCTGACCGTTGGGGCCAATATGGGCCTGCGGACGATCCCGCTGGCCACGATTGCGGCGCCGGTGGTGAACACCACGACAGATACGATCTTCCTGGGCATGGGCACCGGGCTGACGACGGGCACGGAAGTCAAGTACAGCGCCATGGGCGGGACCGCGATCGGCGGACTGACCGACGGCAGCAACTATTACGTCAATAATCAGGGCAACGGCACGTTCACTTTCTATAGTACCGGGTCCAGTGCCATGGCCGGCGGCGCCGCGGGGCGGGTCAACCTGACCAGCACGGGCGGAGCGGGCACCCAGGAATTCACCCAATCCGAATTTGAAGGCCTGGTCAGCAACAATTTCACGTTCACCCCGACCGGAAACGTCACGCTGCTGACCGCGCCCGGGCTGCATACCGGCGACGCCGTGACGTACAACAACGGCGGCGGCACCAACATGGGCGGCCTGTCGAACGGCACGCAGTATTACGTGATCGATCTGACCGGCGGTAATTTCCAGTTGGCTTCCTCGCTGGACAACGCGCTCGCCGGTACCGCCATCACGCTGGGAGCAGCGGGATCTTCCAGCGCGCAGTCGTTTGTGGACAACACCGATAATTTCCGCGCGGACGCGACGTCGGGCGCCAGCGGCGGCAGTATCGGCGTCTCGGTTTCGGTC
>DASRQX010000217.1:0-14795 GCA_035696165.1 Acetobacteraceae bacterium
TGATTCTGCTCCTCGGTCTTTTCGCCGGCGGCGCAGCGATGCGCTCGGACGATGGTGCTGTCGATCATCTGCAACATGTCCAGTGTGCCGCCGCCGTCGGCCAGCGCTTGAAGCAAAAGGTCCTAGACGCCAGACTCGCACCAGCGACGGAATTGCTTCCACACCGAGTTCCATCTGCCGAACCCCGCCGGCAAGTCGCGCCATGGCGCTCCGGTCCGGCAGATCCAGAGTATGCCGTCCAGCCTGTGCCGATGGTTCAAGGGTGGGCGCCCGCCACGCGACGAGGCGGTAATCAGGAACGGCGCGAAGATCGCCCACTCTTCGTCCGTAATCAGTCCGCGGATCATCGTCGGCCTCAAGTTTCCCAAGAGGCCGGTCAAGATTAACCGCAAGTCGGTCAATTGAATCCCCAGACGTGAAAAAGCAACGAAACGAATCTCGAGATGGCGCCTCCGATTCTTTTCGGAATCCGCGGCGGCTCCCTTTTGATTCTTTGCTTTCCGGTCCGGTCAGCCGATCAGCGCGTCACCCCGTGGCCACGTCAGTGTTGCACCACCCAAGCCGCTCGGGCTGCGCCGGCGCCAGGACCGGTTTGTCCACAGGGCCTAGACACCCCCACTGAGGCAGCTCCGCAAGCAGAATAATTTTTAGCCGCGGATGAACGCCGATAGTCCGCTTTTGTGGGAGGGTGATTTAGCGCAACTCCCGGGTCAGTTACCGGTGCATCGGCGTTTTCGGCGTTCATCGGCGACTAACATTCCTTTCTTCTTGATACCACAGCTTCAGCCAACTGGAACGCGACAAGGGCCGGCACCGATGCACGTGCAGGGGACCGATCGAAATCGCGAAATGCAGATTGGCGGAATGCAAGGCGGCCTCCCGGCGAGACGCGTTCAGCTGCGGGCAGGTCCAAGTACATTGCTTTCATGAAACCACTCATGCCGACGAGGTTCTGCGATGAGCCGCACATGCAAGTGCAGATTCGCCCGATAGGTGTCGTTCCTTGGAAACGCTGTACTAGCTTGCGTCTGAGCGAAGGAACGTCGGGGCTCCCCTCCAGGACAATCGCATCTGGAACTCGCGCCGAACCTGCGCCCTGCGCCATGCCATCATATATGTTGATATATTGATTCAACATTGACGAACCGTCCTGCTGGCGCAAAATCCGCCTGCCACGTGAACCAGGAGCATCACGATGAAGGCGCATTTCGATACCTTCGCGCGTTACAACGCATGGGCGAACCGGCGGCTCTACGACGCCGCGGCGGATCTGAGCGATGCCGATTATCGCGCCGATCGCGGTGCGTTCTTCAAGTCGATGCATGGGACGCTCAATCACCTGCTGGTCACCGACCGCATCTGGATGCAGCGCATCACCGGGCAGGGCGACGCGCCGGATCGGCTGGACGCGATCCTGTTCGACGATCTCGTGGCGTTGCGCGGCGCGCGCGAGGCAGAGGATCAGCGCATCGTTGCGCACGTGACGGGGCTGGCTGAGGCGCGGTTGGCCGGTGTGATCCGCTATCGGCGCGTCTCCACGCCCGAAATATTCGAGCAGCCGCTGGCACCCGCGCTGGCGCATCTATTCAATCACCAGACCCATCATCGCGGCCAGGCGCACATGATCCTGACGAGCCTTGGCCGAAAGGCGCCGGAGCTCGACCTGCTGTATTTCCAGCGCCTCGTCACAGCCGGTACGGCTTGAACGCATACTGCCTTGCCTCTCCTGTCGTGGTGGCAGCGTGATCAACCCCTGACCCGCTCGACGGTGGTGTCTTAGCATGAGTAAGTACTCGGCTCCCCCCCCCCTTTCCACACCATGAGCGTCGGGCAATTTTGATGGCTGTGGGTGCGTTTGCTCCCCTCCGATGCCATCCTTCCGGGACAAACTCGTCCGTACCGGCCTTGCGCGTGAGGGAGTGGGTGAACAATTGCGTAGTGAAGGGAGGAAGAAGTTTTTAACGCAAATGCACGCAAATACACGCAAATAGATACGTTCTGGTCGGGCTTTCCGAATCAAACCCGGGCCTCGTCTTGGCTTTATAAATGCCTTCGGCGGAGCGCACCCGGATATTGCCGGATTCGCTCGGTGTCCGCACGACCGCTGGCCTATTTGCGTGAATTTGCGCTAAAAGCTTCTTCTTCATGGCTGCCGACCCTGTCCGGGACAACCGTGTCCCCCGCCCGGCCATACCCCTTGGTCGCGCGCGGGCTTTCGTGCTGAATCGCGTTCAGCATGATTGTGTGAAGTTGGACCTGATCAGCGGATGGAAACAGTAGCAACCTCGATCCGATCCGGCCGCGACACCGATGCCGCGGGCTTCGTCGCCCTGATCGGCGCCTGCTGGGGCGAGTATCCCGGCATCGTGTTCGACGTCGAGGCCGAACTGCCGGAACTGCACGCATTGGCGGCCTACTACGCCAGCAAGGGCGGCGCGCTGTGGGCGGCGGAGGCGGATGGGCGCGTGGTCGGCATGATCGCCGTCGCACCATTGGGTGACGGTGTTTGGGAGATTTGCCGGCTCTATGTCTTGCTGCCCTGGCGTGGCGTTGCGTTGGCGCATCGCCTGCTGGACCAGGCGGAGGCGCACGCGCGTGCCCGCGGCGCGACACGCCTGGTGCTGTGGAGCGACACCCGCTTCGAGCGCGCGCACAGCTTCTATGAGAAGCGTGACTATGTGCGCAGTGGACCGATCCGCGTGTTGCAGGACCTCTCGAACACGCTGGAATTCGGCTACGCCAAGCCGGTGGACGGGGTTGAGGTGCTGGACGCGGCCGCCGCTGCCTCGGCGGAGCGGCGATTGGCGGAAATCCTGATCGCCTGCGTCGATGCCGGGGCGAGCGTGTCGTATCTGCCGCCGCTGCGCGCGGACGTGGCTCGGGCGTTTTGGCGGCGCACGACTGCCGACGTGGTGAGCGGCGAGCGCATCCTGCTGGGCGGCTGGCGCGACGGGACGATGGTGGGGACCGTTACGCTGGAGTTGTGCGCGGCGCCGAACCAACTGCACCGGTGCGAGGTGCACAAACTGCTGGTGCATCCAGCGGCCCGCCGCACCGGGTTGGGGCGGGCGCTGATGCAGGCGCTGGAGGACGCGGCGCGACAGGCGGGCCGCGACCTGCTGGTGTTGGACACGCGGGCCGGCGATTTCGGCGAACGTCTCTATCGGGCCGAGGGTTGGATCGAGTGCGGGCGGATCCCGGACTTCGCAGTCAACGCCGACGGCACGCTGTGCGAGACGGTGTTGTTCCGGAAACGCCTCGCACTTGCATCCACACCGCCTACATCTGCACCACGGAACTGAGCGCGAAGGTCTCCCCCGGTGGGTTCTCGCCGATGCGCAAGGTCTTCGGGTTCGGGAAGTGGTACGGTGGGACCGGCAGGTTGTACGGCGCCGGCACACCCTGGAACACCCGGCCGACCAGGTCGTATTTCGACCCGTGGCAGTGGCAGAAATAGCCGCCCGGCCAATCCGGCACAGGGTCGGTGGCGCTCGGGGTGGGCGTATAGCTCGGCAGGCAGCCGAGATGCGTGCAGATACCGACCAGCACGGCGTATTCGGTGTTGATCGAGCGGTGCCAGTTCTGCGCATAGGGCGGCGGCGGCGCCACCTCGGAATTGGGGTCCGCCAGCCGGCTCAGCAGCGATGGCTTGCGCAGGGTTTTCACCATCTCCGGCGTGTGGCGGACAATCAGGATCGGGGCACCGCGCCACAGCGCGACAATCTGCTGTCCGGGCGCGAGCGGGGTCAAGTCGAACTCGATCGGCGCGCCGGCGGCGATCACGTCGGCCGAGCGATTCATTGAGTCGATCAGCGTCCATCCGATCGCCGCGGCGCCGATCGCGGCATCCGCGCCCGCGATTAGGGTCAGGAAATCGCGACGGGTGCCGTTCTCGACGTGGTTCGGCGAGTCTGCCGATGTGGCATGCGAAGACACTCGGCCTACGTAGTGCGCGTTGGATTCATCGGTCTGACCGCGTCATGTAGAATTGGCCATGCGAAGGGAGACGAGCACATGATCACGCCGGACTACCTACGGATGATGGCCTCGTATAACACCGAAATGAACCGCCGGCTGTATGCCGCCGCCGCCAACCTGACGGACGCGCAACGCACGGCTGACCGCGGCGCTTTCTGGAAATCGATCCACGGCACGCTGGCACATCTCTATTGGGGCGATTCCCAGTGGATGTCGCGGTTCGACGGTTGGGTGAAACCGGACGTTCCGATCAAGCAGAGTGCCGGAATGATCGAGGATTTCGCCGCGCTGCGCGCCAGGCGCGTTAAGGCCGACGCGGACATCGAGGCGTGGGCAGGCCGGGTCGACAGTGCCTGGCTTGCCGGTGACCTGGTGTGGTTCAGCAGCGCGGCGCAATGCGAGATGCGGCAGGCGAGAGGCAAACTGGTGACGCATTTCTTCAACCACCAGACGCATCATCGCGGGCAGGTGCATGCGATGCTGACCGCGTGCGGGCAGGACGCCGGGGATACGGATCTGCACGTGGTGGTGCCGGATGCAGATTGATCGCCGCCCGTCGTCATGCCGGGCCGCATGCCCCGTTCGACGCCGCGATACCGGACCGTAAGTGGTTTAATCCGGGTCCGGCCCCTCTACCGCCGCATAGCCGCTGCCGAATCCCGCGTCGCGCTGCTGGAACGCGTGCTTCACGCCGTGCGCGCGCATCGTCTCCTTGAACGCGCGGGCTTTGGGCGCCAGGTGGCCGCGCGCGTCGATCTCGGCGCCGATACGTTGGATCGTGCGGGCGCCCATCAGCTCGAGGCCCAGATTGACCAGACGCTTGTTGGCCGACAACAGATGCGGATCGACCAATCCCATGCGGTCGGCCAGTTTCATCACCTCGGTCTGCAGCCGCGCGGCGGGGAAGGATTTCAGCGCCAGGCCGATGCGCGCGGCGTCCTTGCCGCTCAGGCAGTCGCCGGTCAGCAGCAGCCGCTTCGCCCATTGCGGGCCACAATGGTACAGCCACATCGAGCCCGGCGGCGTGCCAAGGTCGCGCACCGGCGGGAAGCCGATCCGCGCGTCGTCGGCCACCAGGATCAGGTCGCAGAACCAGGCGAGCTCGGTGCCGATGCCGATGCAGGAGCCGTGCACCTGGGCGATCACCGGCTTGTGCATGTCGAACAGCATGACGCGTAGGCGCTGGCCTTGTTCCAGGCGCCAGACATCGTCGTCGATCTCCTGCCGGCCGCGATATTCGGGGCCACGCTGGGTGGAGAATTCCGACAGATCGGCGCCGGCACAGAAATGCGGGCCGGCGCCGCGCAGCACGACGCAGTGGACTTCGTTGTGCTCGTCAGCCTCCAGCAGCGCGGCGTTCAACTCGCGCAACAGCGTGAGGCTGAGCGCGTTGCGCCGCTCCGGGCGGTTCAGCGTGACGATCGCGGTGGTGCGTTGAATCTCGTAGGTGATCTGCGTCAGGTCCACGGTTTCCTCCGGTTTCTTCCCTGGGGCACCAGGCGGCCGATGTTACACCGGCGGCCGTAAAGATTGACCCACCACGGTGCACCCCGTCATGCCGGCGAAGGCCGGTATCCACGACTTGTCTTCGTCGCAACAAAGAAAGTCGTGGATACCGGCCCCCGGCCCTCGGCCTCCATCTGGGCATGCTTCGCCTGCATGACGGGGGCACAGCGGAAGCGTCGATCATTCGGACGGCTGGTATCAACCGCTAGCCGAAGAAGCGGGTGAACCAGTCGATCACGGCCTCGGGTGCTTCCTCCGGCAGGTAGTGGCCGCAATCGACCGCGCCGCCGGTCACCGTTTTGGTGCAGTAGTCGCGCCAGATCGCCGGCGCGTCGTACCACTTTGCCACCCGGCCCTTGCCGCCCCACAGCACCAACATAGGGCAGCGCACCTTGTGCCCTGCCGCGCGGCTTTCCCGATCGTGCACAAGGTCGATGCTGATGGCGGCACGGTAGTCCTCGCACATGCCGCTGATGTTCTCCGGCCGGCGCGCGGCGGCCAGGTAGTCGGCCAGCGCCTCGGGGTGGAACAGTGTGCTCGGGCGCGGCGAGCGGCTGGTGTGGTGGTGGAACCAGGCATCGGGCGCGGCGTTGATCAGCACCTCGGGGAACGGATGCGGCTGCGCGAACCAGAACCAATGATAGTAGCTGAGCGCGAAGTCCATGTCGGTGCGTTCGAAATGCTCGATGGTCGGAATGATGTCGAGCGTTGCGAGCTGCTCGACGCGGTCGGGGCAGTCGAGCGCCAGGCGGTGCGAGACGCGGCCGCCGCGGTCGTGGCCGGCCAGGCGAAAGCGTTGGAATCCGAAATGATCCATCACCGCGATGATGTCCTTGGCCATCTCGCGCTTGGCGTAGGGCGCGTGATCCGGCGTCACCGGCGGCTTCAGGGATTCGCCATAGCCGCGCAAGTCGGGGCAGATCACCGTGAAGCGCTTTGCCATCGCCGGGCCGACGACGTTCCAGTTGCAGTGCGACTGCGGATTGCCGTGCAGCAGCAGCAACGGCGGGCCGGAGCCGCCATGGCGCAGGCGAATGCTACCGCCCGGGACCGCGACCTTGGTCAGCGTGAAGCCGTCGAAGAACATCCTGATCCCCCTCGCAGATGCGATCGAAGCCCAGGACGTTGAACCCGATCGCGGACTGGCGCCAGCACGGGTCGCGAGTGAAGGCGGGGCGCAGCATTGCCGACGTGGCACGCGACTCTTCGTCCACGCCGATCAGCGCCAGCACGACGCGATTGGCGGCGCCGATGCGGGCATTTAGTTGTGTGGCCGTATCAGTCGGTTCGGCGATCGACAGGCGCAGGTGGTTCGGTGCCTCGTTGACGAACGCGCCGACCACGCCGACGCCGTGATTGCCGCGCGGCAGCAGCACCACGCCGCCATCGGCCAGCGCGGCGGCAGCGGCGGCGGTCGCGCGCGCCGGCTGCATGGTCTCCTGCCGCGTCATCAGCCCCGGCAGCGCCACGGCCTGGATTGCGAGCAGCGCGCCTCCCAGGCCAAGGCACCATCGCCGCCGCAGGCTGGCCAGCGCGCCTGCCAGCAGCAGGCCGGCGAAGGGTGTGGCGAAGGCGAGATAGCGCAACTCGATGCGCGTGGAGTTGAAGATCACGCCGAGGACCAGCAATCCCACCGGCGGCGCCAGCACGCCGAGTGTGAGCGGCAAGCGGGGGCGAGGCGCGCCGATGCAGTGCCATCACAGAGGGGCGAGTCACGCCAGCAGAACCGCGACAGCCGCCAGGCCTGCGGTAACGGCTGTGCTTGCGGTGCTCGGGAGGTAGAGCGGTACGCCGCCGAACAGATTGGCGGCGGCATATTGGGCGAGCCTCGGCAGGCTGGCGAGCAGGGAGAAGGGGGGAACTGGGCTGGGCGGCTGGAGCGCTGGACCAGGAAGAACCAGAGATCGGCGGGCAGGAACAGGGCGACGCTCACGGTGGCGGCGAGCCAGCGGCGAGGGTAGGGGACCAGCCACAGCAGAACCGCGCCGGCGACGAAGATCGCGAGGTAATTGCTGAGAGTGGCGGCGCCCAGGCACAGGCCGGCGACGAGGGCGGATCGCGTGGGAGCCGAAGCAAGCGGAGGGGGAGAAACCTGCCCGTCCTGCCTATCCTGCCTCTCTCGCCGCAGCGCCAGCCAGACCCCGACCAGTGTTAGCGCCAGCTCGAAATCGCGGGCGATCGCGCCGGTGTAGGCAAACCCGTAGCATCCGGCCGTCAGCAGGATCGCACCCGCCTGCGGGACGCGGGCGAGCTGCGCGATTGCGCCGACCAGCACCAGCGCCAGGACACCGCACAGTACCGATAGCAGACACACGCCAAACAGGCCGAGGCCGGCCAGCCAGCGCCATGCCGCCACCGTCCAGAAATACAGCGCGGGTGCACGTCGGTGGTGCGCAGCTCCCGCGCCACCTCGGCCAAGCTGGCGTGACCCGCGAACGCCGCGCGGGCCTCGGCGGCCATGAAGACACCTGCGGGCCAGGCCGGGCGCGGGGTTCCAGCGGCCAGCAGCAACGTGTAGCCCTCATCACACTCCGCGCCGCGCAGCGACGCGGTGGCCAGCAGCACGCCGGCGCCGATCAGCAGCGTGCCCGCGGCGGCCCAAGGGATTTGTTTACCGTTCACCTGCATGGTTCCGACCGGACCCATTAGCGGGAGAACATTGACGTGAGGTTGATCGCGCGCCTGCTGACGAGCGTGTTCCTGCTGCTCGCCACCGTCCCACCGGCGGGGCACGCTGCATCGGCGCCAGCGCCCGAGCGCGGTGCATCGCTGGCGCCCGAACGCGTCGCGGCGTTGGCCCGCGGGGTCAATCTGACCAACTGGTTCCGCTTTCCGCCGCGGGCGGACGACGACGCGCTGCGCACCTACCTGGATGATGCGGCGATCGCGGCGCTGCGGCGGGCGGGCTTCAACTTTGTCCGGCTGGCGGTGCAGTCGGAGGCCGTGCAGCACCGGCTGCAGGTTATTGGTCCAGGTGATTGATCAGGCGTCTGCAACGAGCCGGGCTGGCGGTGGTGGTGGGGCCGCATCCGACGACCTGGCATCTGGAACAAAGCGCCGCGGACCGCGCCCAGCTGCTGGCGTTTTGGGGGCGGGTGGCGCCGGCGCTGCGGCCGCTCGACCCACGCCTGGCCTACCCCGAAATCCTGAATGAGCCGGTATTCGCCGGGGCGCCCGAGGCGTGGCGGGCGGTGCAGGACGCCGCGCTGGCGACGGTGTGTGCGGCGCTGCCCGACGCGACGGTGATCCTGACCGGGACCGATTGGGGGGCGTCGACGGGCTGGTGGGGTTGCGCCCGGTCGCCGATCCCAACATGGTCTACAGCATCCATTACTATGAGCCATCGGAACTGACGGCGCTGGCGGCCTTCCGCCCGGGCCTCGATCGCGCGGCGCTGGCCCGATTGGCGTTCCCGATGGACCAGGCGGGAGACCAGGCCGGGGACCAGGCGGGCTGTCGTGCCGCGGCCGACAGCACCGCAGACGCCGCGACACGCGAGCTGATCACGTTCGATTGTTCCATGCGGTGGGACGCCGCCTGGGTCGGCACGCTGATCGAGCGCGCCGCTGCCTGGGGGCGGGAACACCATGCGGCGGTCCTAATGGGCGAGTTCGGTGCTGCCCGCGCGTTGAATGCGCCGGCGCGATTGGCCTGGCTTGAAGCGGTCCGGCGCGCCTGCGAGCAGCGCGGCATTGGCTGGGCGTTATGGGGCCATGACGACACGATGGGGTTCGGTATTGATCCGCGTGTCCCGGTGCGCCCGGTGTCTGTGGGATCGACGCCCCTGGGATCGACGCATGGGGAATCGACGATGGACCGCGCCACTCTGTCGTCACTCGGGCTTGACACCGCAAAGTGATGAATTCTCGCGGTCAGGTGATTTGACCTTGGAGATGTCACTCAATGGTTACGATTCGTCACGTGCGAAATGACAATGCCTCATCAACCCAGCGTTATAGTAACGTCCCAAAGAAAAAGCCCCCGGTACGAGACCGGGGGCAGTTAAACAGGGAGGCTTCACGTCTGGGAGACGCAGGGGTCAAAGACCCCTTTCCAGCTACAAGAGCTGGAACACTGGTGGCAAAACCACCGTAACCATCGGAACAGTAAGTAGTGATAGCGATTGGAGATTGCCAATCCCAAAACCCGAAAGGCCGCCATGCTCGGACCGCATGACGCGCCGCATCAATTATGACAATGCTGTGTCGCGAGCAGCGGCGCCCGAGCGCGGGCCTCCCGTTTGCCGGGGTCGCACCCCGGCACTGCGCTCAATGCAGTTCGGCGAGCCGGGTCAGCAGGAAGTCGCGGAACACGGCGACGCGCTTGGAATTGCGCAGCTCCTCCGGGTAGACGAAGAACACCTCGACCTTCGGCCCTTTCAGCTCCGGCAGCACGCGCACCAGGTCCTGAGTCTCGGACGCCATGAAGTCCGGTAGCACGCCGACGCCAAGCCCGGAACGGATCGCCAGCAGCACGGCCTGCGTGCTGTTCACTTCCAGCGCCGCGCGCCGCGGGTTGCCCGGACGCCGCCCGGCCTCGGCCAGCCAGTTGATATCGGCAACTGGCGGATGGTACTCGCCGAACAGCACCAGCCGGTGCGCGTCCAGGTCCTCGGCGCGCTGCGGCACGCCGTGCCGCTTCAGATAGTCCGGCGAGGCGACGATCAGCCAGTCGATGGTCAGCAAATGCCGCTGCACCAGATCGGGCTGCTTCGGCGGATGCATGCGGATCGCCACGTCCGCCTCGCGCATCGCCAGGTCAAGGTCCAGGTCGTCCAACAGCAGCGAGACCGAGACATCCGGGTACATCTCGAAGAACTCGTGCAACCGTGGCGCGAGCCAGGAGGCACCGAAGCCGACCGTCGTGGTCACCTTCAGCCGTCCGGCCGGTTTCTCCTTGCTTTCGGTCAGTAGCGCCTCCGTGATGGCCAGCTTGGCGAAGACCTCGCGCACCGTGCGGTTGAGCTGCTCGCCCTGCTCGGTGAGGATCAGGCCGCGGGCGTGGCGGTGGAACAGCGGGACCTGCAGCGCCTCCTCCAGGGCCGAGATCTGCCGCGATACGGCGGACTGGCTCAGGTTCAGCGTCTCGCCCGCGTGCGTAAAGCTGCCAGCCTCGGCGACCGCGTGGAACACGCGCAGCTTGTCCCAGTCCATTGTGGAGCCTCTCCCCTGGCTGGCGGTGTTCATACCAGCGCGGACCGGGAGTGTAGCCGATGTTTCACGAATCGCGCCCAGGGAAATCATGAACGAAATGATAAACGAAATGATGAGCGAAATGATGCGGGAAGTGATGAGGGAAATGATGACGGAAGTGACTGGGGGACCTGACCGGGGGGACCTGTTTCGCCGATCGGGCGATCGTAGTGCGCCCCGGCATCATGGCTTGGCCCAGGCCGGTTCACGCGCATCGACCTCGGCGCCGGCGAGGAACTTCTCGGCTTCGAGCGCGGCCATGCAGCCGGTGCCGGCCGCAGTGACCGCCTGGCGGAAGATCTTGTCCTGCACGTCGCCGGCGGCGAAGACGCCGGGGACCGAGGTGCGGGTGCTGCCGGGCGTGGTGCGGATGTAGCCCTCGGCGTCCATCTCGAGCTGGCCGCGGAACTGCGCGGTGTTCGGGGTATGGCCGATGGCGACGAACACCCCCTCGACAGGCAGCAGTGTCGCGGCGCCGGTGCGGACCTTGCGCAGGCGCAGGCCGGTGACGGTCTCCGGCGACCCTTCGCCCACGATGTCCTCGACCACGCTGTTCCAGACCACGCTGATCTTCGGGTTGGCGAACAGCCTGGCCTGGAGGATCTTTTCCGCACGCAGGCTGTCGCGGCGATGGATCAAGGTGACGTGGCGGGCGTGATGCGTCAGGTACAGCGCCTCTTCCACCGCGGTGTTGCCGCCGCCGATCACGGCGACCGACATGTCGCGGAAGAAGAACCCGTCGCAGGTGGCGCAGGCCGAGACGCCGGCGCCGCGCAGCCGGTTTTCGGACGGCAGACCGAGCCAACGGGCGTCGGCCCCGGTGGCGATGATCGCGGTATCGGCCAGGAAGACGTCACCGGAATCGGCGGTGAAGCGGAACGGGCGCACCGACAGATCGGCCGCGACGATCATGTCGTAGACGGTGGTGGTGCCGACATGCTCGGCCTGCTTCGCCATCTGCTCCATCAGCCAGGGACCCTGGATGATGTCGGCGAAGCCCGGGTAGTTCTCGACGTCGGTGGTGATCATGAGCTGGCCGCCGGGCTGCAGCCCGGTCACCATCGTCGGCCGCAGGCTGGCGCGCGCGGCATAGATCGCCGCGGTGTAGCCGGCGGGGCCCGCGCCGATGATCAGGACGCGGGCATGGTGGGTCTCAGGCATCGGATCGATCCGGTTCTGTGAGTTGCCGACCATATCGGTCGGATTCGGTGCAGCACAAGCAACCGGTGGGCCGGCCGCCTTGGCCGGCTAGTGCCTTGGCACAGAAGATTTGACCGATGTACTGGGAGGATATCCGGCTTCCTGACACTCGAATACCTCATGCCGGCGAGGGGCGCTCTGCTCTCGAAAGACTGCTTCGGGTAGGGAGTGGCCGGTAGCCGAACGGCCGCACTCGAGCACCTCGGCGGGCAAGCGGACCTGGCCGTCCGGCATCGGACACGCCAAAGATCGACGAGGCCACGGTGCGACGGGCCATATGATGATGGCCCCTTCCTGCCGTCAGCCGAACGTCGCGCTAACGAGCGAGAGGCCCGGCGTCTCGGCCTCGAACGTGAGCACGCGTTTGCCGTAGGTCGTGCCGTCCAACAGCGTGTAGAGCGTCGGCCGCTCGACCCCGATCACCCGGTTCGCTCCGCCGTCCACCGTTACGCGCAGCGTCGCCGGCTGAGGCGCGGCGGCAACCACCAGCACCACCTTGCCGCGCAGGCCGGCAAGGGCCAGTGGTGCCGCAGTGTTGAGCCAGCCATCGATGCCGCTGAATTCCGGCGCCACCGCCCGATCGGGCTGAGCGGCGCCGCGAACGGCCGGCAGAAATCCCGCCGCGAAGGCACCCGCAGCGAGCAATTGTGCAGGGAGCGGCGGGACTGCATGGAACTCTCCGCGCGGCGTTAAGACCGGCTGATCAGGCGGCGTCGACGTCGATGACTGCCTGCGCGAAGTCGTGCGGCGCTTCCTGGGGCAGGTTGTGGCCCACGCCCCCCTTGATCAGTCGGTGCGCGTATTTCCCC
Source organism: Acetobacteraceae bacterium (assembly GCA_035696165.1). Lineage (GTDB taxonomy): Bacteria > Pseudomonadota > Alphaproteobacteria > Acetobacterales > Acetobacteraceae > Palsa-883. Next base: position 12,686 of record DASRQX010000217.1, read on the forward strand.
GCGAACTTCCCGGCGTACGCCGCCGGTTCCGGATGTGCTGCGCCGTTCGCATCGCCTTCCATGGTAATCGTCGGTACGCGGATGACCGGCGCCTCCGCCAGCCGCTTCTCGAGCGCGTTATACTGCCGCTCGCCCTCGGCGAGACCGATCCGCCAGCGGTAGTTGTGGATGACGATGTTGACGTGGTCGGGATTGTCGAAGGCCTGCGCGCTGCGGTCGAACGTCGCGTCGTCGAAACTCCATTTTGGCGAGGCGGTCTGCCAAATCAGCCTGGCGAAGTCCTTCCGATACTTTTCATAGCCAGCCCGGCCCCGGCTGGTCGCGAAATAGAACTGGTACCACCATGCGAGCTCGGCCTTGGGCGGCAGCGGCGCCTTGTTGGCCTCCGGATTGCCGATCAGGTAACCGCTGACCGAGACTAGAGCCTTGCACCGCTCCGGCCAAAGCGCCGCGACAATATCGGCGGTCCGCGCACCCCAGTCGAACCCGGCGAGGGTCGCCTGCCGGATCCCGAGCACATCCATCAGCGCGATGGTGTCGACCGCGAAGGCGGATTGCTGCCCGTTGCGGACCGTCTCGTTCGCCAGGAAGCGTGTCGTGCCGTAGCCGCGGAGATACGGCACGATCACCCGATATCCCGCCGCGGCGAGCAGCGGGACGACCTCGACAAAGCTGTGGATGTCGTATGGCCAGCCATGCAGCAGGATGACGGTCGGACCATTCGGAACCCCTGCCTCGACGTAACCCACGCTGAGCACGCCGGCGTCGACCTGTTTCGGCGGGCCGAAATCGGCGCTCCGACCCGGCCCCGTCGCGGCCTGGGCGCTCGCGTGGCTGGTGATGCTGAATTGGGCGGCCGCGATGGTCGCGGCAGCGGCGCCGAGAAACTGGCGGCGGCGATGGTCGATGGTCTCGGTCTGCATGTGCGGATTCCTTCAGTCCGGTTGCGTTGGCAGCGAGACTGCCCGGTTCGCCGGACCTCCGCTTTGAGGCGCCGTGCAGTTCTCCTTCAGACCACCATGATTTTTGCGGCAGGCCGGTCATGCTAGGGTTGCATTCCGTCACGAGTATCGGTCGCGTCGTGATCTACCGGTTTGCAGGCTGCACCCTCGATACCGCCCGGCGGGAGTTGCGTCACGGTGACGATCTGGTCGCGATCGAGCCGCAGGTCTTCGACGTGCTCACGTTTCTGATCGAGGCGCGGGATCGGGTCGTCAGCCGTGACGACCTGATGGACACCGTGTGGCACGGCCGCATCGTCTCCGAGGCGACCCTCAGCAGCCGCCTGAATTCGGCACGCACCGCAATCGGCGACAACGGCGCGGAACAGCGCCTGATCCGGACGCTTCCTCGCAAGGGCGTTCGCTTCGTGGGTGAGGTGCGTGAGGTCGCCGATCCGGAGCCGGAACCGCCGCGCCATGGCGCGCCCCCGGCAACCCCCCCGGCAGCTATCGCATGGCGCAACGGTTCCCGGCTGCCGTCGATTGCGGTGCTGCCTTTCACCAACATGAGTGGCGATCCGGAGCAGGACTACTTTGCCGACGGGATGGCGGAGGAGATCATCACGGCGCTGTCGCGCAGCAGCGGGCTTTTCGTCATCGCCCGCAACTCCTCGTTCACCTACAAGGGCAGAGCGATCGATGTCCGCCAGGTTGGGCAGGAGCTCGGCGTGACCTACGTTCTCGAGGGCAGCGTCCGCCGCAGTCGCGACCAACTTCGCATCACCGGCCAGCTCGTCGATGCCGCGTCGGGCGCCCATCTCTGGTCTGACCGTTTCGATGGGGATCTGCAGAATGTCTTCGAGCTGCAGGACCGGGTTTCCGAGAGTGTCGCCGCCGCGATTGAGCCGACATTGCAGCTCGCCGAGATCGGCCGCCTCGGGCGCGACCGGCCGGTCCGGCTCGATGCATACGATTACCTGTTGCGCGCCTATGCGCTGCTATCCGAGTTCACTGCCGACAGCATGGCGGCAGCGTTGGACTGCCTCGATCATTCATTGGCGGTCGATCCCGCCTACGCCCCGGCAATGGCCGCGGCGGCGTACTGCCGCGCGCAGTGCCATTTCCAGGGCTGGGCGCAGCAGGACGATGCCGGCCGCGCGGAGGCCGTG
>DASRQX010000218.1:0-60287 GCA_035696165.1 Acetobacteraceae bacterium
TGGCATCGGCGGCTGGCAGGTGCCGCGCGCCGGCGTGCAGGAGGCTCGGCGGCGCAATACGAATGTGCTGACGATCGAGGACATCGAGCGGCTGGGGTTGGAGAAGACGGCGGAGATCGCGCTGGAGCTGGCGTGGAAGGATGCCGACGCGGTCTACATCTCGTTCGATGTCGATTCGGTGGATTGCGGCTTCGTTCCGGGCACGGGTTGGCCGGAACCGGGCGGCTTCCTGCCGCGCGAGGCGTTGAAACTGCTGGGCCTGGTGGCGGCGCCGGGCGTCTGCGGGCTGGAGGTGGTGGAGGTCTCGCCGCCCTACGACACCTCTGACATCACCGCGCTGCTGGGCGTGCGCGTGGTGGTGGAGGTGCTGGGCGCGATGGTGGCGCACGGCATGCTGGGCAAGCACAAGCCGATCATCGACCAACCCGTGACCTATTGAGGCGACGGTCATGCATGATGGACCGCATGATCACCCATACGCGCATACGCATGATCCTTCCCAGGCGGAGTCGCATGATGATTCCCACGCGCGTGCGCGGCCAGGCCACAATGCCACGCGCGAGACGGCGCAGTGGCAGACCCCGCATCTGCCGCCAGGACATGCGCATGAGCCCGTCGCACCGCGTGAGCGCGACCTCGATCTGGTCGAGGCGAGCTTCGTCGAGGGTTTCATGCGGTGCTCCGACGCAACGAGTTTCCTGCGGCTGGCGGGAATTCCGTTTGTGGGTATCACCGCGGATGGACAGCGGTTGAGCCTGCTGCGGGTGGAGATCGAGGACCTGACGGATGTCGGATCGGCGGTACCGCTGCTGGGCGGCGCGGGGATGCGCTATGATCCGTTGCCGGAGAAACTTGTGTCGCGTCGGCGACACCTGAGCTTCGCCTATCACGATGGCGCGCAACTGGTGCGGCTGGGGTTCGCCGAGGCACGGACTTTGGCCGCCGGTTGATGCGCTCCGCCGCGGCGGGCGCTACAGCCCGGCCCGCAAGCCGTCATATCCCAGCAAGACCGGGCCGCCGAAGTCCTGCGCAACGTCCCGGCGCATTTGTTCCATCAGCGCGTCGGATTTCTGCCGATGGTGGGTCAAGATCAGGGTGCCGACATTCGCCTCGGCCGCGATGCGCCCCACCGTATCGGCGCAGGCCAGCGTGTAATCCGCCAGGCGTCGCGTCTGCGGGGTGTCGATCTCGGCGCGCGCGAGGTAGCAGCAATGGACCAGGATATCGGCGTTCACGGCGAGTCGTCGCAACCCCGGGCAATCCACTGTGTCGCCGCTGAAGGCGATCACCCCGTCGGCGCATTCGAAACGATAGCCGAGGCAGATCCAGCGCTGCTTGAGCGCCCGCGGGAAGTCGAGCCGATCGCCGTGATCCACGACCTCCGCGGTTACCCGCCAGTCAGGTGTATCGCAGACCATGCCTGACAGGATGTCGGTGGTTTGCACTTGTGGCCAGGTGCCATTCGCGGATTCATGGACGCGGAACTCGATGTCCTTGTCGTAGACTCGGTGCAGAATCGTATCGACTATGCGCCGGGTTTCTGGCGGTCCGAACAGGCGCAGCGGTTGTGTTCGGCCCAGCAACCATGACGACAGGATGACGTCGTGCAGCTCGCCGATATGGTCGTAGTGATGATGCGTGATCAGGACTGGATTGATCCGTGCCAGGTTGACGCCGAGGGAAGCGAGCTGACGGACGACGCCGCGACCGGCATCGATCAGCACGTTGTCCTCGCCGGCCTGGATCAGCAGTGACGTGGCTCCGCGATTGACATCCGGACGAGGGCCGCCCGTCCCCAGCAGAACGATGGATGGTTTCATGCGCGGCTCCTGCACGGGGATCGAGGATGCGGCACCACGATCGCAAGCTTCGCCGCGCTGTGTCCAGCCGGCGGGCCGCAAGGTTAGCTCCGGAAGGACGGACTTGTGCCTGTTGCACGCAAGGGAGCATTAGCGCAGCGACCGCCAGGACCACGAAGGCGCGGGATTATCACCCTCGCCCTGGGCGGCTATGCTGGCGCCCAATCTACGCAGGCATCGCGGGGTACGTCATGAAGATCACCAAGATCGTTACGCATATCCTACGCATTCCGGAGGATGATCCGCTGGCAGACATGCCGGAGGACGAGAACCGGCTGCGGCCCATCGTCACCCTGCAGATCCAGACCGATGCGGGCATCGAAGGCATCGGGCTGACCTTCTACGGCGGCGCGATGACCGGCTGCCTGCGCACCGCGGTCGATGAGCTGGGCCCGCTGCTGGTTGGCGAGGACCCGCTGCGCATCGAGGCGATCGTTAAGAAGTTGCGGCTTGCGGCGGGGGATTCCTGTGGCTCCGGCATCTTCACGCTGGCGCAGTCGGCGATCGACCTTGCGCTGTGGGATATCAAGGGCAAGGCGCTGGAGCAGCCGCTGTGGAAGCTGCTCGGCGGCATGCGCGATCGGGTGCCGACCTACGCGTCGGGATCGTTGCGGCGCGGGTTGACCGACACGCAGGCAGCGACCGCGGCGCGCCGGCTGGTCGACAAGGGGTTCGTCGAGATGAAGACGCAGATGGCGCTGCCCGGCAATCCGACGCCGGCGGAGGAGGTGCGGCGGGTGCGCGTGGTGCGCGACGCGATCGGGCCGGACATCAAGCTGATGTGTGACATCAACCAGCGCTGGCGGGTGGAGCAGGCGATCGATATCGGCAAGCGCGCGGAGGATGTCGGCCTGTTCTGGCTGGAGGACGTGACCACCTGCGATGATTACGCGGGTATCGCGCGGGTAAACGACGCGCTGGCCACGCCGATCGCGGGTGGGGAATATGTGTGGGGAATCGTACCGTTCCGCCACATGATCGAGGCGCGTTCGGTCGATTACATTATGATCGACCTGTGCCGCGTCGGCGGGGTGACGCAATGGTTGAAGGTCGCCGGCATGGCCGAAGCGTTCAACCTGCCGGTGGTCAGCCACGTGATCCCCGAGTTCCACGCGCAGCTTATCGCGGCGGTGCCGAACGGGCTGACGGTGGAATACATGCCGTGGATGCTGAAGCTGTTCCACGAGACGCCGAAGCTGGAGAAGGGGCATCTGGTGATGCCGACCACGTCCGGACTTGGTCTGCGCTTCGATGACGCACAGGTGGCGAAGCTCCGGGTTGGGTGAGGCGGAGCGTGGGCGAGAGCGTCGCCAGCCCGCCGGGGCGGGGACGGACTGAATCGCGCACGCCGTACGGTGGCAGTCGTGGTGTTGTCCACTGGACCAACGCCACATCCATCGAACGTGGTCGCAACGCCATCGGTTGGCGCGGGCGGATTTGTGGAGCGTCGAGGACGGCGTACGTGCTGTGCTGCAACTCTGACCGCGATTGGAGATCCGAATACCGGACGTAAGCCAAGCGCGCCAGCGTCGTGTGGCGATCGCCGGTGCGACGGGCGCTGATCGGACCTGTTTGAGCCGGGAAGCGCCTAGCGGATCACGGCCAGCGCTGCCAGGCCGGCGGCGTAGGCAAGGATCAGCACGCCAAGGACACCTCACATGTAGGTCTTGCGCGGCTTTTCAGCGAGTTCGGTGCGCAGGTCCGATCGCAGTTCAGTGAGCTCCGCCTTGGTGGCGAGCGTAGGCAGCATCGCCCCAAGCACGGCGTCAATACGCACGATCATGGGTTCGAGCCGCGAGAGGATACCCTTCACCTCGCGCATGTCATCTTCCAGCCGGGCGACGCGAGCTTTTACGCGTGGACGCTAGGGAGTCGCGCCGCCGTTATCAACATGCATGTCAGGCATTAGCTGCGAAATCCGGCCGTAGAATACTATTGCGTGCGGATCGTCTCGGCTGCGTACTGCTACGGTTTTGGCCCCGACCGGGCATCCGTCTGTCGCGTTGCATCTGCCCGGCCTTCCGCCCACATTTCGACGCTCACGCTAGCGACGGTTGGTTAAGCATAGCTTGACGTGCAAGCCTGGATCGGCGACCGTTCCGGCAGTCGCGATGTCGACGAGCGGCGCGGCCTCATCCTGTTGCAACTCTGATGGTGGCTGGCGATTTGAATGGCAGATCGGGTTCCGGTGCGTTACCATCGCGCGGTTATCTCTCGCGGCGACAAGTCCTGGCCAAATCTGTTCGAGCAGGCAAACACCTGACCGGATCATGGCCATCACCACAAACCCGGCGGTGAAGTTCGCGGTCAGTGCGCCGATACTGCCCTCGCCGGGAAGGGCAGGATACATTGCGGATCAGAAGTTGATACGAAGTGTGGCGACGCCCTCGCGCGCTGTTTCCGTCTGGTCGTAGGTGTTCACGCCGAAGCTGGCGCCGATGGAAACTTGCGGCGCGCCGATGGTCGGGTTGGGCGACAGGATGTAGCTGGCATGCAGACCGAGTTGGCGCGCGGGCGTGCGGACGTCGACCTGGGTGCCGTACGGCAGTTGCCCGGTCAGCATCACCGGCAAGGGATTCGATGGGTCGCGGCCCCACATATTGACGGAGAGATCGACCGGCGGGTTGTCGGTGTTGGCCATGGAAACGCCGGCGCCGACGTCAACCGTGAAGCGCGGCAATCGCAGCGGAAGTGATGGCGGCTGCGCATCCGGCGGCGACACGGTTCGCACGGATGGCGACGGTGACGCGGGCGCGGCAAGCGGCACGCCCAGGACGATTGCGGCAGGCGGCTCCGGTGCTGGCGTACTGTCTGAAACCGGCGGCGTGTCGGGTTGAAACCACAGATCGTCCGCCTGCGCGCCGGCCACGACCGATGACAGTACAACCAGCGCGAGAGCCTGCGCGGCGCATCGTGGCGTCATGCCGGCACTTCCCCCATTGTCGAAGCCCGCGCGCGACTCTGGCGACGCAGCCGACTGCGGACAAGGCAGCCAACCGCGATGTCATGGTATTTGGCGGAATCGTGATTTCGCTGATCCGGCCCGGACTTCTCACACTCTCGCGGGTGCTGGCGCGGCAGAGACCGAGCCGGCACGCGTGAGAACGTGAGAAGTCCGGGCTAGCCTGGATCGGCGGTCAATCCGGCGGCGGCGATGCCGGCGAGCGCCGCGGCTTCGTCGTTGTCGGACGTATCACCGGACACACCGACGGCACCGACGATCGCGCGATCGGCGGCGCGGATCAGCACGCCGCCGGGCACCGGGATCAATGCGCCGCCCACCACGTGGGTCACCGCGGCAATGAAATGCGGACGCTCCTCCGCGCGCTTGCCCAGCGTGCGCGAACCGATCCCCATCGACAGCGCCCCGTGTGCCTTGCCGTGCGCGATTTCGTACCGGCGCAGGCTGGTGCCATCCTCGGCGGCGAACGCCTTCGGTACGCCGCGCGCGTCCAGCACCAACACCGCCAGCGGCTGGAATTTTGCCCCCCGCGCATGGGCGAGGGCGGTGGTGACGATGGTCTGGGCCTGGCTGAGCGTGAGCGCGGACATCGAGCTGGGTCCTTTCGTTCGGTGGTGGCCTATCCCGCGGCAAGCTCGCCGAGGATCGGCACCAGGCAATCGGAGAACAATGCCGGGTAATCGGCGGATGGAAAATGCCCAATCCCCGGTGCCGCCGGCCCAGCGCCACCGGCCCCAGCGCCGCCGGATCGGGGAAGCGCGTCATTCCGGGTCGATCAGCTTCAACACCACGGGGTGATAGTTCTCGCCGTGCCCGGCGGCCTCGGCGTCCTTCAGCCGCTGCATCGCCAGGCGCGCGCCGGCGACCTCGAGGCCGGCCTCGTCGGCCATCTGCAACGCGTAGGACAGGTCCTTCATGGCGTAGCGGGTGGAGAAGGCGCGTTCCGGGAAATCCCGCGGCACCATCGATTTCATGCCGTGGCTGCGCAGCACGAAGCTGTCGCCCGAGCCCTTCGCGATCGTCGCGAGCAGGGTTTCGGGCGGCACGCCGTTGCGTCGGCCGATGGCGATCGCCTCGGCCAGCGCCGCGGTATTCTCGAACACCAGCATGTTGTTGAGGATCTTGACCACCTGACCGGTGCCGACCGGGCCGCAATGGGTCACGTCGGTGCCCATCGTCTCCAGCAGTTGGCGGATATGGGCGAACACCTCATCGCTGGCGCCGACCATGATGGACAGCTCGCCGCGGGTCGCCGCCTCGCGCGTGCGGGCTACCGGCGCGTCGGCGAAACCGATGTTACTGGCTGCCAGCCGGGCGCCGAACTCGCGGGTCAGCGCCACCGGGGAGGTGGATGTGTCCACCACGCATTGGCCGGGCCGCAGGTGAGGCTCGAGCTCCGCCAGTACCGCCTGCACGGCGTGTCCGTCGGGCAGCGACAACAGGATAAGGTCGGCACGCCGGCCGATGTCCGCGGTGGGCGCGGCGGCGACGCGGAAAGCGGCCAGGCGTTGCAGCGGTTCGGGTCGAAGGTCATGGGCCAGGACGATCCGGCCGGACCGCCGGGCCAGGTGGCCGCACATCGCCTCCCCCATCACGCCGAGGCCAATGAAGCCGATGGTCGCGATCAGTCGCGGTGCAAGGTCGATGCCCGTCATGTCCTGTGTTCCTGACCCCACCCGGTGTGCCAGTCTGGACACGCGGTCCGGAGCTTGTCCAGGGTGGTCGGGTTGATTGGTGGCCGGGTTGATATGATCCGGTTGGGGTGCCCGAGTTAGGTTGCCCGAGTTGGGTTGATCAGGTTGGGGGATAGCGTTCGGCGGTGGGCTGGGAAACGGCACGACGGCACCATCGCCGAGACTGAGGACGACGAGACTGGGGCGCGACGAGACTGGGGCACGACGAGACTGGGGCGCGATTTGACGGAGGCTGGCATGTTCGCATCTTTGCGTGGCACGCGGTTGTATTTTGACATCGATGGTGCCGGGCTGGTGGCGGACGGCGGGACGATGCGGGAACGTCCGGTGGCCATGCTGGTGCATGGCGGGCCGGGCGGCGATCACAGTGGCTTCAAGCCCTCGATGAGTCCGCTGGCCGAGCGGATGCAGCTGGTTTATTTCGATCATCGCGGGCAGGGACGGTCCGATCCGGCGGACCCCGCCAGCTACACGCTGGATGAGAATGTCGAGGACATGGAGGCGCTGCGGCGGCACCTGGGGTTGGGGCCGATCGTCAGCATCGGCACCTCCTACGGCGGGATGGTGGCGATGGCACACGCCGCGCGCTATCCGGATGCGGTGTCGCACCTGCTGCTGATCGTTACCGCCGCGCATGGCGGGTTCATCCCTCGGGCGCAGCAAATCCTGCAGGAGCGCGGTTCGGAGATGCAGCGCCGCGCGTGCGAGACATTGTGGGCTGGCGGGTTCCGGACGGCTGACGAGTTGCGGCAGTACTATGACGTGATGGGGCCGCTGTATGCGCGCAAGCACGATCCGGCGGCGGCGGCTGGACGGCTGCGGGCGACGTATGCGCCGGAGCCGCTCAATCGAGCATTTGGCCCCCGGGGCTTTCTGCGTTTATTCGACCTGCGCCCGGAGTTGGGGCGGATCAAGGCGCCGACGCTGCTCCTGGCGGGGCGGCACGACTGGATCTGCCCGCCGGAATTCTCCGAGGAGATCCAGCAACTGGTCCCGGGGTCGGATTTACGAATATTTGAAGAAAGCAGTCATTCCATCCGGGTGGACGAGCCGCAGGCCATGCTGGACGCGATTGTCGGGTTCGTGGTGTACCGGCGGTAGCCCGAGCCGGTGGATAGCGGCGGGGTTATCCGCGGGAGGGTCCCCGTCCGCTGGCGGTCGCGTTGGTTTCCTGCACGGCTCGGATGCACTCACGATAGGTATCGAGAAGCCATCTGCGGTCAACCGGCGCACGACCCTCTCTTGGGTGTCTTTCGAAGATCCGCCCTTCCACCACAGCTATGTCACGAAGCAGTTTATAGGCCACGGCTTCCGGCGAGTTCTCATCGATGCGAACGGGGTCGGTCATGTTCTGTCCCTTGAGGCAATCACGTTGATAGGCTTGCAGTGGTGGCAAATGGCCACCGTCCAACCGTTACGATAGTGGTCTACGCACGTCGTCTCCGCCCAGCTAATGGATCCGGAGCGCATCATGGCATGGACCCTCCTGATATCTCCTCTCATCTCTATCACGAGGCCCGCCGTCATGGGCAAACTGGCTGCCGCGCCCTCAACCACCGGCGCTGCGACGGACATCGGTCGCTAGCATGGCAATTCCGGCGATGGAACCCACCGGCCGTTTCGGGACGACGGTCACCACGCAGTTCTTGCTGAGCGGTGCTCGAACACATGTCGAACTATCAGGAAGTTCTGCGGGAAACCGAGTGCTGCGCACCGGCGGTTATATGGCGACGATGGTGCAGCATGGGTACCTTTATGAGCGGCGTTGCGACTTTCCATCGCGATGCAACGATGACCACAAGCCGTTTTCTACGCATCTGCCCCGCCGCTGTCAGAAATCGCAGAGTTGTTGCCGGCGAACTCGTTCGAGTTGCACCATTTAGGCAGCATGTCGAAGGATTCACTGTGTCGGGCTTCGGCGCGGGACTTGCCAAAAAAAGTCCAACAAATCGCAGGTGCAATAAACGACACGGTGCCAGAACATTATCAGTCCCCTAGGTTGGCCCACCGGCACGCTGCGCCGTTGGGTCAGCCGTCGTTGCGAGGAACGTATCGGCTCTGATCCGACAGCCGCGCGCCACCAATGGGCATGCGTCGCCTTGAGCCACATTGGCGATGGCATCTTTTGTTCAGAACGCTTCTTCATTGGCAAGGAGCTTGCCGTTCGATCCCTTTCGGATCCAGCGTGCACCAATCATTTCGTCACACAGATAGCGTGCCGGCACGAAATCGCGCGTCTTCGTGAAAACCATCACGCAGTCCACGCGCATGTTTTTCGCGATCTGTCCGCCCCCTACGTTGACGAGCGGAATCAAAAACGATTCTATCAAGTTGATCGCGACACCGCTGCGCTTGCCCCAATACTCCAGCGCCACACCGGAGTCGGGAATGAAGCGCCAACGATCAGGCAGGAAATGATAAGGCGCGCGGGATGGTGCACTGATATACAGAAAGCCGCGATCCGAAAGGACGCGTGCTGCCTCGAGAAAGGTCAGCCAGAAGAGCCGATCATGTTGGAAGCAGGAAGTTGAAACGAACATATCAAAAGAGCCCCCTGGAAACGGAAACTCATAGGGGTCGTCCAGAACTAGATCGACGCCCTTGCCCGGGCCGAGATCGATGCCGGTTGCAATGGCATGCTCCGGCATCCGGATGGCGGCTGATCCGCGACGTTGGATTGATCAGTGCGTCGAGGTGGCTTCTCGCGCACCGGTAACGCTCGATACGCTCGCATCCTGCGCCTGAATCGCCAGCATCTGCTTGAAATAGCTGATTGTGCGCGAAAGACCGTCATCCAGCTTCACGGTGGGCTCCCAGCCGAGGACACGCTTCGCCAGCGTGATGTCCGGGCAGCGCTGCGTCGGATCATCCTGCGGCAGCGGCTTGAACACGGTGCGCGAACGGGATCCGGTCAGCCGGATCACGCGCTCGGCCAGTTCCCGCACTGGGATTTCGTGTGGGTTGCCGATATTGATTGGCCCGTTGAAGTCATCTGGTGTCGCCATCAGGCGCATCAGTCCGGCAACCAGGTCGTCGACGTAACAAAATGCCCGTGTCTGGCTGCCGTCGCCGAACAGCGTGATATCCTTGGCTTGTAGCGCCTGCACAACGAAGTTCGATACCACGCGGCCGTCATTCGGATGCATCCGCGGCCCGTAGGTATTGAAGATGCGCGCCACCTTGATACGAGTTTCGTGTTGGCGCAGATAATCGAAGAACAGCGTTTCGGCGCAGCGCTTGCCTTCGTCGTAACAGGCGCGTGGGCCTAGCGGGTTGACATTGCCGCGGTATTCCTCGGTTTGCGGATGCACGGTGGGATCGCCATAGACCTCGCTGGTGGAAGCCTGCAGGATCTTGGCGCCCACCCGCTTGGCGAGTCCAAGCATGTTGATCGCGCCGATCACGCTGGTCTTGGTGGTCTGGACCGGGTCGTACTGATAATGGACCGGCGAAGCCGGGCAGGCGAGGTTGTAGATCTCGTCGACCTCGACGTAGATCGGAAACGTGATATCGTGGCGCATCGCCTCGAAATGCGGGTCGGTGAGCAGGTGGGCGATGTTGTCCTTCCGTCCGGTAAAGTAATTGTCGACGCACAACACGTCGTCGCCCTGCCTCAGCAGACGCTCACACAGGTGCGAGCCGAGGAAGCCGGCGCCACCGCTCACCAGAACGCGTTTGCGTGTCAGAGCCATCATGTACTCTTCTGTCATTCTACCAGCGCCGCTACAAAGCAGAATCGCCTGCCGCACGCAACGTGAATGCGCGCACCGATGGGTTGCCGGATCGGCGCCGCGACCGATCCGGCCCTCGGCATTCGATGGAAGCCGTCTTTTCCGGTAGCCAAATCGCTGCACCACGGGTCATCATGCTGGACGATCCACCCTGCCAGGTTTTGGCCCAGAGGCAGGGTAGCGTCGATCCGAAGGAGAGTCACTATTCTCGAACGCTGTCATGGGTCTGAAACACCGTCTTGGGGCGAGCGGATTGGCGTCGGCGTCCCACCCACAGCGAGGGTATCCCGTAGCCCCGATAAGTTCGAACCGGGGTGCTGCCCGCGAGTCCAATCATGGGTTCGCTGCAATGACCGGTCGTCCCTTGACATTACTTCTACGATCTGCACCTGCCAGTGGCCAACCCACCGCAGGACCGACCACCATGCCGGACACTTCGCCCGCACCCGCCAACGCATTGTCCGCGATCCGTCAGATGCGGCCCGCCAAGCCACCGACCCTGCCGGCGATCTACCGGGCCGGGTTTCGCATTCGGGCCGTCGCCCGCAATGCTGGCCGCGATCGTCTTCGCGATCCGTGGGAAAACCTGGACAATCCGTGGCGGGTGCTGACGCCGCGTTAGGGGAATAACGATGGATCCATCGCTTTTCTCGCAGCTGTCGCAGCTACCGCGTCTCAACCATGGCCACGCGTTCGCAAGCGCCGTGCCATGCAAAGTGTGCGACAGCCCAGCGACCTTCTTCGACGTGGTGGACTTCAACAAGGGCGCCGGCGGTTACCTGTTTGGACCATCCGGCATAAACGTTTGGTGGCACCGCTGCGAGAAGTGCGGGTTCCTCTTCACGCCCTTTTTTGACGACTGGTCCCAGGAATATTTTTCTCGATTCGTTTATAACGAGGATTATGTGCTTCTGGATCCGGAATACTTATCTGCCAGGCCCAAAAGGCAGGCTGAACTAGTCGCCAAGTTGTTCGCTGATTTTGAGCATGCCCGTATTCTGGATTACGGATCAGGCGCGAATGTTTTCACCCCGCGCCTGCAGGAGCTGGGATTTGCCCATGTCGAGAGCTACGATCCGTTTTCGTCACCGACGAGGCCCAAAGGCACCTTTGATATAGTGACCTGCATAGAAGTGATCGAGCACTCTCCATCACCGCAGGCGATTCTCGCCGACATGCGGTCTTTTCTTGTTGAAGATGGCTGTATCCTGATCGGCGAAAGCCTGCAGCCCGACAATATTGACACCGTGCGATGCGGTTGGTGGTACGTGGCGCCCCGCAATGGCCACGTCTCTACGTTTGCGGCGCGCACGTTCGCCACGCTCGCCGAGCGATCCGGCATGATTTTTCATCGCGGCGCCGGGCATCATGTGCTCCGCAGCGGGGAAAGGCTCGCTGGATTGGCGGCACGAGTCGGGCCTGTATTGACGTATGTTCGCCTTGGCGCGCCGGGGCGCTGGCCGGCGAAGGGCTTCAGCGGGGTCGAAGGGGCTGCCGGTCAGCGTTTCCAGTGGACCGCGGAGCCGGAGATCGACTGGATGATTGACGTCCCCAAGAGCTGTCCCCGTGTGGAGATCATGATCCCCTTTGCGCATGAATCTCGTGGTGGATTTGCCGCGGGCTGCGTGATCGAGGTGGATGAGAAGAAGCTCGTCACGACTGTACGCGAACGATCGGTCTGCGCTGAAACAGAGCCGCTGGCCGCTGGCAAGGCGTTGGTGACACTGCGTACCGACCCGCTGACGACGGCTCACGACCGTAGCATCGGCCTTGCGTTAAAGGTGTGAGACGTCCGCAGGTGGTACCTGCGCTCGGGCTTGCGGCGCTTGGGGGCTCCTGGCGGTGCCCGGTGTTTCCGGCGCTAGCCCCGGTCTTCTGGCGCTGCCCCCCCGGCTTCTGGCGCTGCAACGCATCAATCACATAGGCGTGGTCGGCGTCGGCGGCTAAACTCCGGCCGATTGCACCCGATCCCGCCGGAGAACGTATCGCAATGTTGGACAACCCCGTGGCCCCAGTGAGCCCGTTGCTCGATCTGCGCCAGAAGCTGCTCGCCAAGCCGCCGACCCTGCCGGTGATCTTCCAGACCGGGGACCGCATCCTGGCTGCGACGGGCGATCCCGCCGCCACCGCCAATCTGCCCACGCAGCGCGTCGCGGTGCTCGGCAGCGTCACGATCGACTACCTCGCTCGCGCGGTCGCGTGCGGCGTCCTGGCCGAGGGCGTGGGGCCGGTGGTATATTTGGCCCCGTTCGGCTCCTACGTGCAGGAGATCCTGGACCCTACGTCCGCGCTGCACAGCTTCGGGCCGGATCTTGTGGTCATCGCGCCCGATTGGCGCGGACTGATCGCCGCCTTGCCGATCGGCGCCTCGGCGGCGGACGTGGACGCCGCGCTGGATGCCAAGGCCGGGCTGTTCGCAACGCTCTGGGACCGGCTGGGCGCCAAGGGCGTGAAGATCATCCAACACTCATTGGTGCCCCCTGCCGCACGCTATTGCGGCATCGCCGAGCGCCTTGCGCCCGCCGCGCCCGCCAACCAGGTGCGCCGGCTCAACGAGCACCTGCTGCAGGCCGGCCGCGGCCGCGTGCACTGGGTGGATATGGAGGCTTTGGCGACCGAGATCGGCGCCCGCAATTTCGGTGCGACCCGCTTCTGGCACCAGGCAAAACTCGACTTCGACCAGCGCTGGCTGTCTGACTACCTGGCGCCGTTCCGCGCCGCCTGGCGCGCGGCGAACGCACGGGCCAAGAAGGTGCTGGTGCTCGACCTTGATAACACGCTATGGGGCGGGGTGATCGGCGACGATGGGGCGGACGGCATCGCCATTGGTCCCGGCTCGACGACGGGTGAGACGTTCGCGGAGTGGCAGACCTATGTAAAGGCGCTCGGCGAACGCGGTGTCGTGCTTGCGGTGTGCTCCAAGAACAGCCCGGAGATCGCCGTCGCCGGCTTCGCCCATCCGCACAGCGTCCTGCGGCGCGCGGATTTCGCCGCCTTCGAATGCTCCTGGAACGACAAGGTGGGCGGGTTGCGGCGCATCGCGCGAGACCTCAACCTCGGCGTCGACAGCTTTGTTTTCGCCGACGACAACCCGGCCGAGTGCGCGCTGGTGCGCCAGGAGCTGCCCAAGGTCGCGGTGGTGCATCTTGGTGACGATCCGGGCCAGTTCATCGAGAAGCTGGACGCCGGACATTGGTTCGACCTGCCGCACTACACGTCGGAGGACCTTGGTCGGGCCAGCGCCTACAGCGCGCGCGCCGCCGCATTGGCGGAGCAATCCCAGGCGACCGATCTTGGCGGCTTCCTGGGCGGGCTGGAGATGAAGGGCAGACTCTACCGCCCGGAGGAAGCCGATATTCCCCGGGTGGCGCAGCTCGAGCAGAAGACGAACCAGTTCAACCTGACCACGCGGCGGTATGCCGAGGCGGCGATCCATGACTTCCTGACGCGCAACGACGCCATCGTTTTGGCGTTCCGGCTGGCCGATCGGTTGGGTGATCACGGACTTGTGTCCACCCTGATCGCGCTGCAGGAGAATGAAACCCTGCGCATCGATAGCTGGCTGATGAGCTGCCGGGTGTTCTCCCGCTCGGCCGAGCAGTTCATCCTGCGCGGGCTGATCGACCTGGCGCGGCAGCGAGGGGTCACGCGGCTGACCGGAGAATATCTGCCGACGCCGAAGAACGACGTGGTGGCAGATCTGTATGAACGGATGGGTTTCAGTTTGGCGGCAGGCGACGCGTTGTGGTTGCGTCCGGTCGCGCCGGACGAACCGGACGACCTGATCACTTACATCGCGGCCATTTAGCCGTCCGCTGCCGGTACGCGGGAGGGAAGATGCGGCGCGCGCGAGACACCGGGTCCGGTGGGCTGTCAGGCGAACACGCGAAGGCGGCACATGGCCTTCCCGTTCGTCTGCGTAGGGATGTTTGTGGCGAATACCTTGGGTGAATGGCGGTGATGTCCCCGGGACTTGCTGCGTGCGCCGGATTGATGGCAAGACATAACCATCGATTGGCGTCGTCACAGAGTAACAGGGAATGCAACCATATCACGGCCGAAGACTGGAACGTTAGGGCATGCAATTGCGAGCACCACACGACCCGAGATCCCTGTTTGAACTTTTCGCGACATACGACCCGGCGCAAGGGCTGGATGAGCTGCTTTCGAGGCTCGACGTCACGGGGATGGAACCACGGAACATCTACAACAGCACACTTGGCCGGCGGCCGGAGACTCTGCATGCGTGCCGCAGGCCGGAGGCCTACAACGCGCGCGACCACATGCGCGGCGCGCTGACGTCGCCGGAGTTCCAGCGCAAGGTCATTGGGTTGATCTTGAACGCCTATCCGGAGAAGAAGCGTCTGTTGTTCGTTCATGTGCCGAAATGCGCTGGGACTGACCTGCGGATCGGCCTGTCGACGCGCTACCCGGCATTGGATGTTGGCCTGTCCCGCCCCGAATGGACGTCATCGCAACAACTGTTTGCAGCGCTCCGTCAGGTGGCGCTGGGCCTGCGCTTCTCGGATACCATTTTGTTGCACGGCCACATTCGAATCGTGGCCGCCGTCAATGTTGAAATGGTACGTCCGACGGACAGGATCATCACCGTGATCCGCGATCCGGCGGAGATCATTCTGTCCAATGTCAACTACGTCATGACCCGCATCCTGCAGGATCAGGAGTCAGGCACAGACGCTCCGGACACCAGGGAATGGAAACGTCAGCTTGGCATCGACCGCCTGCCGCCAGATGTGCCGGATGATATGCTCGCGAAGCTCGTCGAAACCATGCTGCACAATCCGGCGACGACGGTACCCAACTCGATCTGCTACTGGCTCGGCAACGGTGACGTGCAATCGGTGATCAGGCGCCTGGTGATTAACGATGTGGAGATCACCGACACGCAACACTACGCTGCCTGGCTGCGCGACCGATGGGATATCGTCCGCGGCGGGAAGGCGAATGAGTCTCGCAAGTTCGTGACCCGGGAACACATCCGGGCGGACGACCTTAAGTTCATCGAAAGCATTACCGTCGACGATCGGGAAGTCTACACATTGCTGTCGAAGCAGATCGCCGCGTCGGGCCGGAACGCCATCTGTGGCAGGGAAATTGTCGGCATCGAAAGATATAACTGATACCAAGTGGCGGAAGCATTGACCCACGACTTTACTCGCTGCGACGAAGGCAATTCGTGGATGCCGGCCTGCGCCGGCATGACGGGGGCGGCCGTTGCGCCCGATACCATGCCCGAATGCCGCCTGGCCTACATCGCGCGATAAGACACGTTCTACATCGCGCGATAGGACACGATGGGCTTGGACGAGATCAGCCCTCGCTCGGCAGGCGAGATCAAGGGCTCAATCGCCACCGCCACCGCGTCCGCGATTTCGTCTTGCACGTCGAACAGGTCGGCCATCACGCGCTCGAAACGCTTGGACCACACCTTCTTGCCGGTTTCCGCTTCCACCAATTCTGCGCTGATGCGCACCAGCATGCCCTCGCGCCGCACGCTGCCTTGCAGCAGGTGGCGCACGCCAAGCTCACGGCCGATCTGCTGCACGCCGTTGGACTGGCCCTTGTAGCGGAAGCTCGCTTTGCAGGTGGCGACGAACAGGGCGCTGCTGTGCGAGAGTTGGGTGGCGATGTCCTCGGCGATGCCGTCGGACAAGTATTCCTGGTCGATGTCGCCGGCGATGTTCGTGAAAGCCAGGACGGCGACGGCAGGTTGTCCAGGCTGCGCCTGCGCCTCGGCGACCGGTTCGGGTTCGGGCTCGGGTTCGGGCGCGCGCTCGGGTTCGGGCTCGCCATGATGATTGCTGGCCACGTCCGCCGGCAGCGGAGTTTGCGCACGCTCCAGCCTGGCCTGCGCCCAGTGCGCGACGTATTCGAGCACGGCGTGCCAGAGTCGATTGACTGTGTGTCGCATGAGTTCCCGAGAGGCCCCCTATCCTTCGTCCTCTTGCGCCGACATAGCCTATTTGATCGAGAGTCCGCACGGTAGTTTGGCTATGTTGTGGCATCTTCGCAAGGAATCGGCCACGGTCTGCTTGGTTGGCGCGCGTTGGCTGGTTGGCAGCGTTGAACGGCTGTGCCGCTACCGTTGTTTCGGGTCCAGCACGTCGCGCAACCCGTCACCCAGCAGGTTGAACGCCAGGGACGCGCAGAGGATCGCCACGCCCGGAATGGTCGGCACCCACCACTGGTTCAGGATGAAGGCGCGGGAGGCGGCGATCATGGTGCCCCATTCCGGCGTCGGCGGCTGCGCGCCCATGCCAAGAAAGCCAAGCCCCGCCGCGGTCAGGATGATGCCGCTCATGTCCAGCGTGACGCGCACGATCACGCTGGTCAGGCACAGCGGCACAATGTGGCGCAACACGATGCGCGCGGTCGTGGCACCGGTCAGCCGTATCGCGGCAATGTAGTCGGTGCCGCGCACTGTCAGCGTATCGGCGCGCGCCAACCTTGCGTAGGGCGGCCAGGCAGTCAGCGCGATGGCGATGATCGCGCTGGTGATGCCCGGCCTGAGCGCGGCGACGAAGGCGAGCGCCAGCACCAGACGCGGGAACGCCAGGAACACGTCGGTGACGCGCATCAGCACCCGGTCGGCGAATCCGCCCATGTAGCCGGCAACGCTGCCGACCGCGAGGCCGAGCGGGGCGACCAGAGCCACAACCGCCACCACCATCCCCAAGGTGATGCGCCCGCCGTACAGCACGCGCGAGAACAGGTCGCGGCCCAACTCGTCGGTGCCTAGCCAATGTGCGGCCGAAGGTGGCGCCAGCCGCCCGGCAAGGTCTTGCGCACTGGGGTCCTGTGGGGCGATCAGCGGGGCTGCGATCGAGACGATCATCATGACCAGCACGGTGATCAGGCCGACCATCGCCAGACCGTTGGCGCGAAGTTGCAGCCAGCCCTGGTAGCGCCGCACCCAGGCGGCGTGCGATCGGGAGGTCGGTGCCTCGCTCAGCAGCCAGTCACGCGTGAGCAGGTTCATCTGACCCGGGGGTCCAGCAAGCGATATGCCACGTCCGCCATGAGGTTCAGTCCGACATAGACCAGGCCGATCACCAGCGTGGCGCCGAGCACCGCGTTCATGTCCGCGTTCAACAGCGAAATGTTGAGGTAAAGACCCAGGCCGGGCCAACTAAACACCGTCTCGGTGATGACCGCGCCTTCCAGCAGGCCGGCATAGGCAAGCGCCAGCACGGTGATCAGCCGCACGGCGATATTGCCGAAGGCGTGTCGCCACAACACGCGCGCCGCCGACAATCCCTTGGCGCGCGCGGTGATGACGTATTCGCCGGCCAGCGATTCGAGCATGAAGGCGCGTGTCATGCGGGTGATGTAGGCCATCGAGAAATACGCCAGCACCAGCGCCGGTTGCACCAGATGCGCCAGTGCGTCCCATACCGAGTCCCAGTCCTGCGCGATCGCCGCGTCGATCACCAGCATGCCGGTGACGCGCGGGACCATGCCTTCATACGCGACATCGAGCTGCCCGGTGCCGGGCACGATGCCGAGCTTGACGTAGAACACCAGCAGCGACAGCAGGCCGAGCACGAAGATCGGCACGGACTGGCCGGTCAGGGCGATGACCCGCACCACGTGATCGAAGCGCGAGCCCTGGTATGCCGCGGTGAACACGCCGAGCGGAATGCCGATGATCACCGCGACGACGATTGCCGTGGTGGCGAGTTCCAGCGTGGCGGGGAAGAAGCGTCCGATGTCAACCAGGACGGGTCGGCTCGTCATCACCGAGCGGCCGAGATCGCCGTGCACGAGGTTGTCCAGATAGATGGCAAACTGCACCAGCAGCGGCCGGTCGAGGCCAAGCTGATCGCGGATCCGCGCGACGACGTCCGGCGGCGCGTGGTCGCCGGCGATGGCAACGACGGGGTCGATCGGCATCACCCTGCCGATCAGGAAGGTGACCAGTGCGAGACCAAACAGCGTCACGGGAACGCTGGCCAGGGAACTGGCCAGCATTCGCAGACGAGGGCTCAAGATGAAGCGGTCCCCCATCGTCTGTGGGCGTCAAGCCTTGTTGATTGTCGAGTAGTGCGTGTAGTCGGGCATGGGTCCTACCTTGAACCCGCTTACGCCCTTGCCCAGCACGGCCACGGCGTTCTGTTGCAGCAGCATGGCGAACGGCGCGCGTTCCATGAATTGCATCTGCATTGTTCGGTACAGTGCGATGCGCTTGGCGGGATCAAGTTCCTGCACCGCGGCCATCGCCTCGTTGTTCAGCTCCTTGTCGACGAAGTGGCTGCGCCAGGCCAGGATTTTCAGCTTGCTGGTGTCGGCGTCGTCGGGGTTTTCGCACCAGGCCTGGGCATTCGAATTTGGATCGAAATAATCGGTGCCCCAGACCAGCATGGCAAGCTGGTGCTGGCGCGCGCGGGTCTTGGTGATCACCTGCTTCTGCTCGCCGGGCAGCAGGGTCACCTTGATGCCGGTCTCGGCGAGGTTGGCCTGGATCGCCTGGGCGATGTCGGCGGCCGGGGCATGGGAGATGTAATCCATGTTGACCGCGAAACCCTGCGGCAGTCCCGCCTGGGCGAGCAGCGCCTTTGCCTTGGCGACGTTGCGCTTGAACGGCGCGTCCTTGAGCGCGCCCGGCAGCGCGGAGGGCAGGAAGGTCTGGCAAACGCTCCAGGTGTTCGGCGTGATGTTCTTGGCGATCGCGTCGTAATCGATCGCCCATTTGATCGCCTGGTGCACCTCGGTTTTCTGCAGCTCCGGCATCGACTGGTTCATCGCGACGTACATCGAGGTGCCCTGCGGCGAGGCGCTGATGGTGAAGCCCTTCTCGCCGGCGATCGACTTGAGCTGGTCGGAGCCGAGATCGCGGGCGATGTCGACATCGCCCTTCTGCAGCGCCAGGAGTTGCGCCTGCGGCTCGGTGACATGGCGCAGCACGACGCGCTTCATCAGCGGTTTTTCGGCGGCGTGCGGATTGGCGTCGATGATCACGTGATCGCTGGCCGCCCATTCGGTCAGCTTGTACGGTCCGGCGCCGGCGGTGCGGGTCTTCAGCCAGGCATTGCCCATGTCGCCGTTGGCCTGGTTGGCCATCACCGTCGCCGTGTCGACCACGCTGCCGACATTGGCGGTGAGGCAGTACAGCACGAAGCTGGTGGCTTGCGCGGCCGGCAGCTTCATTTCCAGCGTGGTGTCGTCCAGCGCGCGGACCAGCGTTTCGACGTTGTCCGGGTTGAAGCCGAACTGGGTGATGATGAAGCCGGGCGTCTTGTTCAGCTTCACGACGCGCTGCAGGCTGAACGCCGCGTCGTGCGCGGTGACCGGCTTGCCCGACTCGAACAGCGCGTCGCGGCGCATATGGAAGGTGAAGGTCAGGCCGTCCTTGCTGACTTCCCATTTCTCCGCCAGGTCGCCGTCGATCTTGGTGGCGTCCTCCAGGTTCGGGCGGATCAACCGGCGGTAGCAGTTGGCATCGACCTCGCCATTGGTGAATTCGTAGGATTCGGCGGGGTCGAAGCTGACGATGTCGTCGATCGCCTTGGCCATCACCGCGACGCCCTTGGGGGTCGCGGCGCGCGCGGGGGGGATGATCGCGGGCGCGGCCAGGGTGGCGGCCGAGCTGGCGAGCAGGGTCCGGCGGGTCAGCATATTCAGGTCTCCCAGCTTTTTGGTTGGGCGCACTGTAGGAAGGCTTGGTTGGGAAAGGAAGGCGGCGGGGCAGGGCGGTGGAAACGGTCCGGGACCTCGTTTGGTCCGCGGCAGGGCTTCACAGCCACCGATCCTGCGCTACGCTGGCCGGTCGGAAGGAGTCCTTGATGCCAGATGCCGTCCCCAGCAACCCGAGCCGCCAGGTCCGCGCCTCGGTCTGCCCGCACGACTGCCCGTCCACCTGCGCGCTGGAGGTCGAGGTATTGGGCAACGCGCGGATCGGCGCGGTGCACGGGGCGGCGGACAACAGCTACACGGCAGGGGTGATCTGCACGAAGGTGGCGCGCTACGCCGAACGCATCCATCACCCCGACCGGTTGACGTATCCGCTGCTGCGCACTGGGCCGAAGGGGTCCGGGCAGTTCCGGCGTATCGGCTGGGACGAGGCGCTGGATCGCTGCGCGGAGGCCTATGCCGACATCACGGCGCGGCGCGGTTCGACCGCGGTATGGCCGTATTTCTATGCCGGAACGATGGGCTTGGTGCAGCGCGACGGCATCAACCGGTTGCGCCACGTGATGCGCTATTCGCGGCAGAAGCTGACGATCTGCACCTCGTTGCCGGAGAACGGCTGGATCGCCGGGGTCGGGCAGAGCCGCGGGACCGACCCGCGGGAGATGGCGATGTCCGACCTGATCGTGATGTGGGGCGGCAATCCGGTGTCTACGCAGGTCAACGTGATGCATCACATCGCGCGGGCGCGGAAGGAGCGAGGGGCGAAGCTGGTGGTGATTGATCCGTATCGATCGCCAACGGCGGCGGTGGCGGATGTGCACCTGGCGCCGCGTCCCGGCACCGATGGCGCTCTGGCCTGCGCGGTGATGCATGTCGCGTTTCGCGATGGGTACGCCGACCGCGACTACATGGCGCGCTTCGCCGACTGCCCTGATGCGCTGGAGGCGCATCTGGCGACGCGCGGGCCGGAGTGGGCGGCGGCGATCACCGGGCTATCGGTGACGGAGATCGAGGATTTCGCTCGGTTGTACGGCCGCACGCGGCGCGCATATATTCGCGCGGGGTACGGGTTCGCGCGGTCGCGCAACGGTGCGGCGAACATGCATGCGGTGGTTTGCCTGCCGACCGTCATCGGGGCATGGCAGCACGAGGGCGGTGGTGGGTTGTGGTCCAACCGCGGCATGTATCACTGGGACAAGACGCTGATCGAGGGGCTGGACGCGCGCGACTTGTCGATCCGCGAGCTGGACATGAGCCGTATCGGTTCCGTGCTGACCGGCGACCGGACGGAGTTGCGCGACGGGCCGGAGGTGCATGGGCTTTTCATTCAGAACCAGAACCCGGTGACGGTTTGCCCGGACAGCCACCGCGTGCGCCGCGGCTTCGCGCGCGAGGATTTGTTCGTGTGCACCCACGAGCAGTTCATGACCGAGACGGCGCGCTGGTCCGACATTGTGCTGCCGGCGACGATGTTCATGGAGCACGACGACCTGTACCAGGCCGGCGGGCACAGCCACATCCAGATCGGGCCCAAGCTGATCGAGCCGCCTGGGGAATGCTTGTCGAACCATGAAGTGCTGCAAGGGTTGGCGGTGCGGCTGGGGGCGAAACATCCCGGGTTCGAGATGACGGCGATGCAGATGATTGACGCGACGTTACGGGCGTCGGGTTGGCCGGATGCGGCGACGGTGCTGCGCGAGCGTTGGATCGATGCTTATGACGAAGCGGCCGACAGGCGATTTGCCGGCGGGTTTCCCACGGCGGACCGGCGGTTTCATTTCGCGCCCGATTGGGCGGCGATCGGGCCGCTGCACGCGTGCATGCCGAAACTGCCGGATCACATGGAATCCATCGACACGGCCAGCGCGGAACATCCGTTCCGCCTGGTGACCTCGCCGGCGCGCAGCTTCCTCAATACGAGTTTCACCGAGATGTCGTCGTCGCGGAAGCGCGAGGGCCGGCCGACGGTGCTGATGCATCCGGCGGATGCGGACCGGCTTGGCATCGCCGAGGGCGCGCGGGTGCGGTTGGGCAATACACGCGGCGAGGTGGTGCTGCATGCGCGCATGGTCGGCGGGATGCAGCCGGGGGTGCTGGTGGCGGAGAGCATCTGGCCGAGCGAATGTTTCGAGGGCGGCATCGGGATCAATGCGCTGACCAGCGACGACCCAGGTCCGCCGGCGGGTGGCGCGGTGTTTCATGACACCGCGGTTTGGATGCAGGCGATGGCGGTGGAATTGCCGCTTGCGGCGGAGTAGAATTGTTGCGAGAGCGCGTTCATTGTGACTGAGATCGCGGCGGTGAGCGTATGTTTCCGAGATTGTGGGCTTGGGCCGCGAACAGCGGACCAAGGTCGGCGTGCGGAGCGGTTGAGCCGCGAAGCGGATCAACGGTGAGGGTTGTGGACGCGGCACGACCCTCACCCGCGTCGCTTTGCGCCTCGACCTCTCCCGCAAGCGCGGGAGAGGTATAATTTGGGAACGGGGACGGAATGGGCAGACGGATTGCGGTGATTGGCGCCGGCGCTGTGGGCGGATATGTCGGCGCGGGCCTGGCGGACAGCGGCCAGGACGTGACGCTGA
Organism: Acetobacteraceae bacterium; assembly: GCA_035696165.1. Classification (GTDB taxonomy): domain Bacteria; phylum Pseudomonadota; class Alphaproteobacteria; order Acetobacterales; family Acetobacteraceae; genus Palsa-883. The sequence continues at coordinate 22,480 of DASRQX010000218.1, forward strand.
TCGACCCATGGCCAGAACATGTCGAGGCGATCCGCGCGCGCGGCATGCAGCTGTACGGCATGACCGCGGCCGAGCGGCGCACCGTGAAGGTCACCGCGATGCATCTGACCGAGGTGCAATCCCTGGCGAAGCAGCGGCCGATCGATATCGCGTTCGTTTCGGTGAAGTCGTACGATACGGTTTGGGCGACGAGGCTGATCCGGCCGTATCTGGCGCCGGGCGGCTGCGTGGTGTCGATGCAGAATTGCATCAACGAGGAGCGCATCGCCGGCGTGGTCGGCTGGGGTCGCACGCTGGGCTGCATCGTCACCGGCGGGGTCGGGGTGGACCTGTACGAGCCGGGGCATATCCGGCGGGGCTATGCCAAGCGGCCACACGTCACCTCATTCTATGTCGGCGAGCCGCATGGTCGGATCACGAAGCGGGCTGAGGAGATCGTCGAGATCATGGGCGCGGTGGATACCGCCGTGGCGACCGACGATCTGTGGGGCGAGCGCTGGACCAAGCTGTGCGTGAACGGGATGCGCAACGGCGTTTCGGCGGCCACCGGGATGGGAGGCAATGAGCGGGACGGGCATGATGCGGTGCGCCGCGTCTGCATCTCGCTGGGTGGCGAGGCTGTGCGGGTCGGGCAGAAGCTGGGCTACAGACTGGGGAAAATTGGAGTACTGGACCCGGAACGGTTGGCACGGGCGCACGAGGGTGACACAGCGGCGCTGGCGGAGATCGAGAAGCAGTTGCAGGACAGCACCTCGGGGTCGTTGCGCAGCGAGTATCAGCGTCCGTCGATGGCGCAGGACATGGCGAAGGGGCGGCGCACCGAGATCCAGTTCATGAATGGGTTTGTTGTCGAGAAGGGGGTCGAGGCGGGGGTGTTGGCGCCGACAAATGCCCGGCTGACCGAGGTGGTGAGGCAGGTCGAGCGTGGAGAGTTGCCGGCACGGTTGGAGAACGTGTTGTGGAATTGAGGGTGGGGTGCGGATTTCTCCCCCTCCCCCTGCGGGAGGGGCGTGGGGGGAGGGGTTGGGCCGCGGGAAGCGTCGGTGCGATACTGGCACCGACCCCTCTCCCTACCCCCTCCCTCAAGGGGAGGGGGGAGATTTTGTGTTAGGGACTGAAGGTGACTTCGGCCGCGCCGAGCCCTTCGAAGTCCACGCCGCAGACATCGCCGGGCTTCAGGTAGCGCAGGCCGGTGCAGGACCCGCAGGTGACGAACTGGCCCGCCTTCACTCCGCCGGCGCCGCGCATCATTTCCACCAGGGCGACAGCGATGCCGAGTGGATCGCCGGTCGGGTGGCCGCCGATTTGTTCCAGTACCGGCGCGCCGTTGACGGTGAGCGTGACCGGCAGCTTGCCAAGCGCCAGTCCCTGCCAGTCCTTGATCGGCGCGCCGTGGACGAAGGCACCGTTGTTGATGCAGTCGGCAAGCTTGTCGAGCGGCGAGGCGGCGTCGGGGTCGGCGTAGCGGCTGGTGACGACCTCGATCGCCGGGCAGGCATCGACGACGGCGGTGACCTCGTCGCGGGTGTAGGGTGTGGGGCGCGGCGGCAGGTCGGCGCGGAAGACGAAAGCGACCTCGCCCTCAACACCGCATTGCGGCACGAGCGCGGCGGGGATGCGTGACGGCGAGGGATGGATGGTCGGGGTGTAGATGACGCCGCGCGTCGGCTCGGCCCCGGCCGGTGCGTTGGCCTTGAAGGCGCCGACGGGCGCGCCGAGCACGGCGGTGACGGCGTCCTGGATGGCGTGCGCCTCGGCGACGTTGGTCGGGCGGCAGCTTTGCGGCGGCAGGGGGATGCGGGAGCGGCCGCGCCTGGCGGCGACCAGCAGTGCGGCGGCCGCGGCGATGTCGGTGGGGGTCACGCGGCGTCTCCTTTATGTGGTTGGCGGGAGCATCGCATGGCGGGCCTGTGGGCGAACAGGTGCGGCTCGGCGGAGAAGGACCGTCCGAACTCGGTCGCGCTCCGGCAGACCGCAGCAGCGAGGTGACCGCCATCCAGGGCGTCATCGGGCGTCGATCCTTCAGGGCTTCAGGTAGGCCCAGTGCTGTTCCTCCAACTCCATGATCCGCACCGCGCCGGACGGAATGATCCGCGCCTCGGGCAGTATGGTCAGCGGCTGCTTCATGGCATCTTCGGTATGGGCGAGCGAGACGGCGCAGGCGCTCATGACCACATCGGGATAGGTGGCGAGGATGCGCCGCACCTCGTCCTTCACCGGCGACAGCGAATCGATGAACATCGACGTGCCCGGCCCGTTGGCGACAATCTCGATTGCGACGGAGCTGGCTTCCTTGCGTAGCGTTTCGATCAGGTTCGCGGCGTTGTGCAGCGCTTCGGTCATGACCTCGGCATCGCGGCTGTCGACGTGGATCGCCACATGGGGACGCGCGTCCTGCGCCCGCGCCGGCAACGCGAGTGCGAACAGGATGCCGAACACGCGTGCCAGCACGCGCATTGGTTCCTCCCTGGCGGTTGGGATGCAGGTTAGCCGCGGTGCCGGCATTGTGCAGCCGGCGGTACTCGGACGCCGGTACTCGGACGCCGGTACACGGACGCCGGTACACGGACGCCGGTACTCGGACGTTAGTACTCGGATGCTGGCTATATTACGTGACTTGGGCGTTCACGAGGCGTTGACTCCGGTCATGCGGGCACCGCAGACTTGGGTTGCCGGCGGCGCACGCGACGCGGCACGGCCACGATAAGCGTGGCACGTCCACGCCCAACCAGGGAGGATACGCCTTGAGGATCATGGTTGCGAAAACATGCCGTGGCCTAGCTGTCTTGGCCGCCGCGGCGGTGATGATATTAGCCTCGGGGGCGGTCCATGCGGCGCAGACGCTTGGGCCGGTGACCGACGACATTGGTGTGGTCAAGATACCCAAGGGTGCGCCGATCCAGATCGGCGGCTATTGGGTCATGTCCGGCGCCGACACCGCGATGGGCATCGATTCAAAGCGCGGCGCGGAACTCTACTTCAAGAGTGCTGGCGACAAGGTGCTGGGCCACCCGATCAAGTTCACGGTCGAGGATGACATGTGCAACGCCGAGGGCGGTCAGACGGCAGCGACCAAGCTGGCGGCGAACCCGCAGATGTTCGTTGTGCTGGGCGGCGCCTGCTCTTCCGCGGCCACGCCGGCGGCGCCCATCCTGTGGGCGCAGGGCATCACCAACATCTGCAACGCCTGCTCGGCACCGTCGCTGACGGCGCCCGATCGCGGGCCGCAGTATGACGGGTTCGGCCGCACGATCGCGAGCGACATCGATCAGGGTGCGTCGGACGCGAAGTATATGTACACGGTGATGAAGGCGAAGAAGATCGTGGCGATGCACGACGGCAGCCCGTATGCGCAGCAGCTTGCCGCCGTCGCCGCCAAGAACTTCACCGCGATGGGCGGCACGGTGCTGTCGACGGAGGCGGTTGCGCCGACCGACGTGGACATGCATCCGGTGCTGACCAAGATCGCCGCCGAGAAGCCGGATGTGATCTACATGCCGATCTTCGTTGCCGCGGCGGCGCAGGTGCTGCGCCAGTCGAAGGAAGTTTCCGGACTGGAGCACACGGAAATCCTGGGCGGCGGTTCGCTGGCGGCGGCGGAATTCATCGAGGCAGCCGGGCCGTCGGTGATCGGCTTCAAGATCGCCTATCCGGACGTATCAATCGACACGATGGGCAAGGGCTATCCGGGGTTCGTCGAGGAATACAAGAAGGTCTATGGCGAGGCACCGATCTCCGGCTATCACGCCAATGCCTATGATGCCGCCGAGATGGCCGTCACCGCGATCAAGAAGGTAGGAAAGACCGACAAAGACGGCAACCTTTACATCGGCAAGAAGGCGTTTCACGACGCCATCTTCGAGGTGAAGTTCAGTGGGCTGAGCGGGCCGATCGCCTGCGACACGCATGGCCAGTGCGCGAAGTTCAAGCCCGCCATCTACCAGTTCCTGTCGGCTGATCCGAAGTCGTTCTCGATGGGCAAGAACCCTAAGAAGGTCTGGCCGTAAGGCCGGCCGACGCCCAGCGCAACATGAGGCCGCCCGCCTGACCGTGGCACATCGCCACGGTCAGGCGCGGTGGTGGATGGCTTGTCGCGGCGTAAGATTTTCTCACCGATATAATCGCACCCGTGCCGTCCCCTGATCCGTCCCCCGCGCCTTCCCATGATCCGGGTTCGTGGGCGGCGCGCACCGCCTCGGGTCGCTACGGTGCCGGACGCCAGTTCCACCGATACGTCCGGGCAGGACAAATCGGCGGGCGACGTTGACTGGGTTGCATCCTGCACAGCAGACTTGCAATGGAATGTACGTATCATTGAATATGAAACCAGCGTAACAAGGCGAATGCCGCACCAATAAGGGAGGATGGGGTGACGACCATGTTCACGCGGCCACGCATCGGCCGGTTGATTTTGATGGCCGCGACCGCGGTCGCAATGAGTGCTGGCGCTTCGCGCGCGGCGCAGACGGTGGGTCCGGTGACGGACGATATTGGCGTGCTGCGAATCCCGAAAGGCGCGCCGATCCAGGTCGGTGGGTCCTGGGTGCTTTCCGGACCGGATACTGCGCTTGGGCTGGATGAGAAGCGCGCCGTGGAACTCAACTTCAAGGATCTTGGTGGCAAGTTGCTAGGCCACCCGCTGAAGCTCAACGCGGAAGACGATACCTGCAACGCCGAAGGCGGCCAGACCGCGGCGACAAAGCTTGCGTCCAACCCGCAGACCGTGGCGGTGCTTGGTCCGGCATGCTCCTCGGCCGCCACGCCGGGGGCGCCGATCCTTTGGCAGCAGGGCATCGTCGACATCTGCACCGGCTGCACCGCGCCGGCGCTGACCGCTGCAACCCGCAAGCCCGAGTACAATGGCTTCGCCCGCACCGTCTACAGCGACAGCGAGCAGGGCAAGGCGGATGCGAACTATGTCGCGAAGGTGTTGAAGCTGAAGACCGTCGTTACCATCCATGATGGCAGCCCGTATGCCCAGCAGCTCCAGCAGGTCTTCGCCGATAACTTTACGGCAATGGGCGGCACGGTACTGTCGCAGGAAGCGGTGGCGCCGACTGATGTCGATATGCATCCGGTGCTGACCCGCATCGCCAGCGAGAAGCCTGACCTGGTTTATTTCCCGCTGTTCACTGCGGCGGCCGCCCAGGTGTTGCGCCAGGCGAAGGAAACCCCCGGCCTGGAGAAGACCAAACTGATCGGCGGCAGTTCGCTGCTGTCGGCGGACTTCATTGAGGCCGCCGGCCCGGCGGTGGTGGGCTTCGTCATCGGCTATCCCGATCTCTCGCCCGACGCGATGGGTAAGGGCTATCCGAAATTCGTTGAGGAGTACAAGAAGGTCTACGGCGAGGCACCGATCTCCGGCTATCATGCCAACGCCTATGACGGCATGACACTTGTGGCCAAGGCGATCGAGAAAGTGGCCAAGACCGACAAGGATGGCAATCTCTACATCGGCCGGAAGGCGTTCCGTGACGCGGTGTTCTCGATCAAGTTCGAAGGGATCAGCGGTCCGATTGCGTGCGATGCGTATGGCGAGTGCGCGCAATTTAAGCCGTCCATGCTGGAGTTCACCTCAGCCGATCCGAAGTCGTTCGCTGCCGCCAAGAACCCGAAGAAGATCTGGCCGTAGATCAACTGATGGTTGCAGTCTGTCCGTGGTTTGTGGCGTGGCACCACAACCCACGGACCTCCCAGGTCACTTCCTAAGCGGCGGCGGACTTCCACGCGCGGCAGGCTGACATTTGCGTCCGATAATGCCGTGCTCACACCGTCGCTGGCGCCGGTCTGTGCCGCCGGCAGAGGCCGGCGCGTGCCCTGGCGTCAGTGCCCAACCGAAATCGTCTGACAAATCTCCGTGAGTTGTTGACTTCCCCCATGCATGAGCATCAAACTTGCTCTGCTGCAACGCACCAATGAAGGTGCGGCCAGCGTCACAGGGCGTGCTTCAACATCGAATCTCGGGGGGCGGGGTGACGGAGGATATCAAGCAGCCGGGCTTTCGCCGGCTGGTCTTGCTGACCGCGGCGATGGTCGCGTTCGGCGTTGGCGTGGCTCGGGCGGCGACGGCGGGTCCGGTGACCGACGACATCGGCGTGCTGCGCATCCCGCAGGGCGCACCGATCCTGGTCGGAGGTTCCTGGGTGCAATCCGGGCCGGATACTGCGCTCGGCCTCAATCAGAAGCGGGCGGTCGAGATCGCCATGAAGGATCTGGGCGGCAAGCTGCTCGGTCATCCGTTGAAGCTGGACGCCGAGGACGATCTGTGCACCGCCGAGGGCGGCCAGACCGTGGCGACCAAGTTCGCGGCCAATCCGCAGATCGTGGTGGTGCTGGGCCCGGGCTGCTCGTCGGCGGCGACGCCCGGCGCGCCAATTCTGTGGCAGGTCGGCATCGTGGATATCTGCACGTCCTGCACCGCGCCGAAGCTTACCGCGGCTGACCGCAAGCCCGAGTATGCCGGCTTTGCACGCACCGTCTACAGCGACATCGAGCAGGGCAAGGCGGACGCCACGGATGCGGTGAAGATGGCCAAGGCGAAGACCGTCGCCACGATCCACGACGGCAGTCCGTACGCCCAGCAGCTTCAGCAGGTGTTTGCCGACAATGTCGTTGCAATGGGCGGCAAGGTGGTGGCACAGGAGGCGGTGGCGCCGACCGACGTCGATATGCACCCGGTGCTGACCCGCATCGCCAGCGCCAAGCCGGACCTGATATACTACCCGTTGTTTACCGCCGTGGCGGCGCAGGTTTCCCGCCAGGCGAAGGAGACCCCGGGCCTTGAGAAGGTCAAGCTGATGGGCGGCACGTCGATGCTATCGGCCGACTTCATCGAAGGCGCCGGCCCGTCGGTGATCGGCCTGCTGTTCGGCAACCCCGATCTGTCGCCCGACGCCATCGGCAAGGGCTATTCCAAGTTCGTCGCGGACTGCAAGAAGGCGTACGGCGAGGCGCCGATCTCCGGCTTTCACGCCAATGCCTATGACGCCCCGACCCTGACGGTGAAGGCGATCGTGAAGGTCGCCAAGCCCGACAAGGACGGCAATCTCTATATCGGCCGGAAGGCGTTCCGCGACGCGGTGTTTTCGATCAGGTTCGAAGGGATCAGTGGCCCGATTGCCTGCGATCCGTACGGTGAGTGCTCGCAATTCAAGCCGTCGGTGCTGGAATTCACTTCGGGCGATCCGAAGACGTTCGGCATCGGCCAGAACCCGAAGAAGATCTGGCCGTAAATGAGCCAGGTACTCACTCAGCCCGCACCGCAGCGCCCGCCATGGCTTGCTGCACTGGCGCGCGTGAACGCGGTGGATATCGTGTTGTGGCTGCTGCGCATCGGCGTGGTTGTCGTGGTCGTGGCGGGGACCATCGGCACCATCCTGAAGGACCGCTACACCGCCGCCCAATGGGTCGATTTCGTAGTGTTCGGCCTGACCATCGGCGCGATCTACGCGCAGATCGCGCTGGGCTACACGATGGTCTACGGCGTGTTGCGAATGATCAACTTCGCGCACGGCGACTTCGTCATGTGCGGCGCCTTTGCCGGCTATTTCGTTGCCACGCCGCTGTCCCGCTCGGGCTTCCTGCAGGACCATGCGGTCCTCGGAATGAGCGCGATCCTGGCGGTGTCGGTGCTGACCTCCACCACGATCGCGCTGCTGACCGAGCGAATAGCGTACCGGCCGTTTCGCCGCGTCAGCGGGCTGGCGCCGCTGATCTGTGCTATCGGCGTATCGTTCTTCCTGGAGCAGACCTTCCGCGGCATGTTCGGCTCGGCGGTGAAGTCCTATCCGACGCCGGCTTGGCAGGCCGTGGCGTTCGACGTGTTCGGCTTCCATATTCCGCGGGTGGACGTGCTGGTGATTGCGCTGGCCATCTTCTTCATGGGTGGGCTGTATTTGATCGTGCAGCGCACCAAGATGGGCACCGCGATGCGCGCGGTGGCCGAGGACGGCGAGGCCGCCGCGCTGATGGGCATCGACGTCAACAAGGTGGTGGTGTTCACCTTCATCCTGGGCGGCGCGATGGCGGGGATCGCCGGCGTGTTCTACGCCTTCGTCTACAAGCAGGTGTATTTCTACATGGGCTTCACGCCCGGCATCAAAGCGTTCGGCGCCGCGGTGCTGGGGGGCATCGGCAACATTCCGGGCGCCATGTTGGGCGGCATCTTCCTCGGCATGGTGGAATCGATCGGCCCGACGCTGTTCCTCGATGGGCTCGGCATTCCGGCGCCCTATCAGTTGCGCGATCTGATTGCATTCACCCTGCTGATCATGGTTTTGGTGTTTCGCCCGCAGGGCTTGCTGGGTGAGAAGATGGCCAAGAAGCGCGCATGAGCGAACACCGCCCTCCGGCGCTGCGCGCCGTGCTGATCGGCCTGGTCTTCGGCGCCATCGCGGTGCACCTGGCGATTGTCGGTGTGCTGCTGATGATCCACCAGCGCTGGATCGTGATCGACACGCTCAGCCTGGGCCAGGCGACGCTGGTGACGATCGGTCTCGGCGCCGGCGCGATGGCGGCAACCCGTGTTGCGAGGCAGGGTGGCGCGTTTGGCGGCGGCGCCGTCGGGCATCTGCTGATCGGCGCGATCGCCGGCGCGGCCTGCGGCGTGCCGATCGCGGTACTGGCGGCGCTGATGGTGCTGCTGCCGCTGCAGTCGATCTTCATCGCGCTGTCGCCTGACCTGCTGGACATGCTGACGTTTGGTCAGGGTATCGAATTCGGCATGCCGATGCTGATCACCGGGGCGACGCTGACCGGCTTGGCGGGGGCGGCGCTTAGCCTCGCGCCGCCCGACCTTCGCCGCGCGCTGGTCCCGGGCGCCGTGACGGTGGTGGTGGCCGGCGTGTTCCAGGAGCTGATCCAGCTCATGCTGCAGCAGTGGGAAGGCGTGGTCACCGACATCCGCGAATTCTTCTACACCTGGGAAGGCCTGAGCGTGCAGGGCGCGGTGGCGTTGTTCGTAATCGCCACCGGGTTGGGGTTGCTGTTCCGCATGGCCCAGCGCCACCGCGTGGCGCGCCGGGGGCCACCCGATCCCAAGCGCACCCGCCTGATGTGGGCGGGCATATCGCTGCTGGTGCTGATCGTGCTGCCGGCGTTGGCGGGATCCTATATCGGCCAGGTGCTGATGCTGGTCGGCCTGTATATCCTGATGGGCATGGGCCTCAACCTCGAGGTCGGGCTCGCCGGATTGCTTGACCTTGGCTTCGTCGCGTTCTTCGCTGTCGGCGCCTACACCACCGCGATCCTGACCGCCGACAGCCATGTCGCGCTGATGCACCTGCCGTATTGGGGGGCGATGCCGGTTTCGGTGCTGCTCGCGGTTGGTGTTGGCGTGCTGTTCGGCCTGCCGGTGCTTGGGGTACGCGGCGATTATCTCGCGGTCGCCACGATGGGCCTGGGCGAGATCGTCCGGGTCTTGGTGCTGTCGGATTTCGCCGCGCCACTGCTCGGCGGCGCGCAGGGCATCCTGCAAATTCCCAAGCCGCGGATTGGCGATTTCGTGTTGGGTACCCCGGTGTCGCTGTTCTATCTGACGCTGGTCTGTTCCGGTGTTGCGGCGTTTATCGCGTGGCGACTGGAGAACTCACGGCTCGGCCGCGCCTGGATGGCGCTGCGCGATGATGAGGACGTGGCGCAGGCGCTCGGCATCAACCTGGTGCAAAGCAAGCTGCTGGCCTACGGGCTGGGCGCCGCCTTCGCCGGACTGGCCGGCTCGATCTTCGCCGCCATGCTGACCTCGGTCTATCCGTCCAGCTTCCAGTTGCTGATCTCGGTCAACGTGCTGGCGCTGATCATCGTCGGCGGCATGGGCAGCCTGCCCGGCGTGGTGCTGGGGTCGATCGCGCTGATCGGACTGCCCGAGTTGCTGCGCGAGTTCGGCGAGTACCGCTATCTGTTCTACGGCGTGGCGCTGGTGATCATGATGCGACTGAAACCCGAGGGGTTGTGGCCGTCCGAGGCGCGCCAGCGCGAGTTGCACAGCCGCGACGAGACGCTGGCGCTGGATGCCGGCACCGACGCCGTGCCGGCGCAGGGGGATTAACGGGATGGCGATGGCGCCTTCCCTGCTGCGTTGCCGCGCGGTCACCATGCGGTTTGGTGGTCTGGTGGCGCTGCAAAATCTTGATCTGGACATCACGGAAGGCAGTATTCATTCGGTTATCGGACCAAATGGCGCCGGCAAGACCACGGTATTCAATTGCGTCACGCAGAACCTGCGTCCCACCGAGGGCGAGGTCTGGTTCAACGGTGCGCGGATCGATGGACTGACGCCGGACCGCGTTGCCGCCGCCGGGGTCAGCCGCACCTATCAGAACATCAGATTGTTCCGCAACATCACGGCGATCGAGAACCTGCTGGTGGGGATGCATCTGCATCTGCGCTCCACCTGGTGGGGCGCCGTGCTGAACACGAAGTTCACCCGTGCCGATGAGCAGGCGGCACACGACGAGGCGACGCGCCTGCTGCAATTCGTCGGGCTGCGTGGGCGCGGCGACATGCTGGCGCGCAACCTGGCCTATGGCGAGCAGCGCCGGCTGGAGATCGGCCGGGCGCTGGCGACCAGGCCCAAGATGCTGCTGCTGGATGAACCGACTGCCGGAATGAATCCCAACGAAACGAGCGAGATGATCGACTTCATTCGTGAGGTGCGCGCGCGCTTCAACATCACCATCCTGCTAATCGAGCATCAGATGCGGGTGGTGATGTCGATGTCCGATCGCGTCACCGTGCTGGACCACGGCATGAAGATCGCCGAGGGTCTTCCCGCGCACGTGCAGGAACATCCGGCGGTGATCGAGGCGTATCTCGGCAAGGCCAAGCAGGCGGCGGCGGCGTAGCACGATGGCGCTGCTTGAAATCGACGAGATCCACGTCTTCTACGATAAGATCGAGGCGCTGAAAGGCATCTCGGTCGCGGTCGAGGACAAGCAGATCGTCACCCTGGTCGGCGGCAACGGTGCCGGCAAATCCACCACGCTGCGCGCGATCAGCGGGCTGCTGCATCCGCGCCAGGGCGACATCCGGTTCGACGGACGTTCCCTGGCCGGAATGGGCGCGCACGACATCTCGGCGATCGGGCTGCGCCATGTGCCGGAGGGGCGGCGGGTGTTCGGCAAGCTGACGGTGGCCGAGAATTTGGACATGGGTGCTTTCACCCGCAACGACCGTGCCGAGATCGCGCAGGATCGCGAGCAGATGATGGTGCTGTTTCCGCGGTTGCGGGAGCGGTTGAAGCAGTTGGCCGGCACGCTGTCGGGCGGCGAGCAGCAGATGCTGGCAGCGGCGCGCGCGCTGATGGGTCGGCCCAGGGTGTTGCTGATGGACGAGCCGAGCATGGGGCTGGCGCCGATGCTGGTCGAGCAGGTGTTCGAGACGATCAAGGGGATCAACGCCCAGGGCGTGACGATTTTGTTGGTTGAGCAGAACGCTCCGATGGCGCTGTCGATTGCCGATCATGGGTACGTGCTGGAGAGCGGGCGCGTCGTGCTGGACGGACCGGGGCGGGATTTGCTGGATGATGAGCGGGTGAAGCGGGCTTATTTGGGGTGAGCTCATAACGGCCGGGGGCGGCCATGACGGACAATGTGGGGCGGAAAAGCGCGGCGCCTTCCGCCATCGCGGGCACTTCACGGCGGAAGGCGCGGCACTTATCCGCCCATGTCAGCTATGCCTCAGCGTTCGAACAACCGTCCCGTGCCATCAACGACATTCCTCACCCTGATGGGGAATGCCGCTATCTGAGAAGCGCCGCAATATCCCGGTACATGCCGAGTACACGCAAGATCTGCACAGGTGTTCTCTCGCGGTAGACGATCAGATATCGACGCATCACGGCCCAAAAGCGCACCGGCTGGTCGGTCAGATCGCGTCGATAGTGACCGATCGCCGGATGATCGGCGAGGAACTCGAACGCATCATAGGCAGCATCGACAAAACGCTCGGCTGCGACCCGATTGTAACTCGCAATCCAGGTGGCGATTTCGCTTATATCCTCCTCCGCGATCGGCGTGAGGACATATCGCGTCACGCCCGTGTGCTGACCTGAGCAGCCAGGGCGGCTTTGACGCGCTCGCGCGACACAGCGTCATCGACAAGTTCGCCGCGGTCCGCCTGATCCAGGCCGGTCTGGATGTCTGCGCGGAGTTGCACCAGTTGCCGGTCTTGCAGGGCGTCCGTTTCGAACAGCAGGCGGAGCCCTTCGCGGACGACCTCGCTGGCGTTGGCGTAGAGGCCGCTTTCGACCTTCTCTGCGATGCGCCGTTCCAATTCGGGCGTCAGAATGACCTTCATGCTGGCAACCTCCGACGTCGGTCTATAGAAGCGTTCGCAAACGTCTGCCACTGGCTCGGGGAGCAACGCCGTGGTGGCGCATTACCTGCTAAGCCGCCGCGTGACTCACCGCTGCGATCTTGTTGCCGTCAAGGTCGCGGACGTAGGCGGCGTAGTAGGTCGGGTGATAGTGCGGCCGCAGGCCGGGTTTGCCCTCATCCACACCGCCCGCCGCGAGTGCCGCACGCCAGAACCCGTCCACCGCGTCACGCGTCGGTGCCAGGAAGCTCACCGAGACGCCATTGCCGACCGTCGCCGGCTTGCCGTCGAGCGGTTTGCTGATGAAGAAGCCGGCGGCGTGCGGCGAACCCCAGCCGGCGAAGCCTTGCCCGCTTTTTCCAGGTGTGATGCCGAGTTCGCCCAGCACGGCATTGTAAAACACGCGTGCGCGCTCGATGTCGTTCACGCCGAGCGTGAGATGACTGAGGATCGCTTGCGGTTCGCTCATCGTGTGAACAGCCGGCCCGCACCCGGAACGACATCCTTTACCCCGGCCAGCCTCAGGCTGTGCCAGGCCATTGCGTGGTCGGACGAAATCACCGGGATGCCGATCTCTTTCTCTACGTCCGCAACGAATTCGCTCAGCCGCAGGCTGGTGCAGCAGACGAACACCGCGTCCAGCGTGGTGCTGCGGGCCAGTGCGCGAATTCCTTCCGCGATCGACGCCGGCGCGATGCGTGCGGCCTCGCGGTCGTCTGGCTTGTCGAACGTGCCGAACGCGGCGACCGTTGGCCCGCGCTGTGTCAAATAGGCCCGCACCACTTCGTTCACTTGCGCCGAGTACGGCGTCAGCACGCCGATCCGTTGCGCACCCAGCGCCTTGAACGCGGCGAATGCCGCTGTCACCGGCGTGGTGCAGGCAACTCCGGGCCGCACTAAGTGGATCAGGCGGAACACTTCGTCCTCGCCCAGCGTCATGCTGGCCGAGGAACAGCCGAACGCCACCACGTCGAGCTTGGCCCCAGGCAGGATCAGCGCCGTGGTCGGGGCGATCCGCTCGCCCATCGCACGCAGCGTCTCGGGCGTCACGTTGTAATCGTTCCACAGGCGGGCCTCGTACAGCGCCACGCCGTCCTGGCGCACCAGGTGGCGAAACTCGTGTTCCATCGTCTCGTCGGTCGCCAGCACTAGCAGCCCGATCGCGGCGCGATGTGCGATGCCGGCATCGAGCCGGCAGGGCAACACGCCCAGATCGACCATCGGCATATCCAACGGCATGTCCATTTTGCGCCTCCTTACCTCAACACATCATAAAGGCTAGTCGTGGATGGCTGGTCTTAACCTGTCCTCGGGCGGCCTTTTGGGCCGACCCCGGGGCCGGCCATGACGGTGAAACAATTCGTCAGGCCAGGCCCTCCACCGGGATCGCGGTGGGCCGGTCACCGATCAAATCCGCCACCAGCCGGGCGGACCCGTGCGACATCGTCCAGCCGATATGGCCGTGCCCGGTATTGTACCACAGATTACGATGCCGCTTGCGACCGATGATCGGCAAATTGTCCGGCGTCATCGGCCGCAGCCCGGCCCACATCTCCGCCCGCGCATAATCGGCGCCGTCCGGATACAACTCCTTCGCCACGCCGGTCATGTGTGTGAAGTCGGCGGGCCGATGCGACGTATCGTAGCCGGCGAACTCCGCTGTTGCGGTCACGCGGATGCGGTCGCCGAAGCGCGAGACGGCGACAAGGTTGCGCTCATCGATCACCGCCATCGCCGGCGGCGCGCGATGGTTGCCGATCGGGATCGTCAGCGAATAGCCCTTGATCGGATAGATCGGCAGGTCGATGCCCAAAGGCCGCGTCAGGAACGGGCTCTGGCAGCCGAGCGCCAACACATAGGCGTCCGCGGTCAGTACACCCTGATCCGAGCGCACGCCGGTGACCGTGTCGCCCGCGGTCTCTATCGCCTGCACGGTGACCCCGGTGCGCACTGTCACGCCGCGCGTGCGGCAGACCTCCGTCAGGCCGCGCGTGAACATGGCGCAGTCGCCGGTCTCATCGGTCGGGCACAGGATGCCGCCGGCGATCTTTGCCGCCGCCTGCTCCAGCGACGGGTCATGTGCGATGATCTGCGCGCGGTCCAGCACCTCGATGTGCTGGCCGTCCTGCGCCAGGATTTGCATGTGTGCGATCCCCGCCTGCAACGACGCGGCATCGCGATAGAAATACAGGATGCCACGCGTGTTGCGGTCGTACTCGATCGGCGCGTCGGCCAGCGTCTGGTGCAGCACAGACTGCGAGTAGACCGCGATCTGATGCTTGCGCAACGTGTTGGCGTGCGCCTTCGCCGCCGTGCACTGCATCAGGAACTTCAGCGACCAACTCCACAGCCGCGGGTCGGCCGAGGGCTTGAACCGCAGCGCCTGGTCGCGCAGCACGAGGGACTTCAGCAGGATCCACGGCGCCTTGGGCGAGGACCACACGAAGGAATGACCCGGCGCGATCATCCCGGCGTTGCCGGCGCTGGTGTCGCGCGCCACGTCGGGCAGCCGCTCGACCAGCACGACATCGTGCCCGTCGCGTTGCAACTGATAGGCGGTGGTGACGCCGACCACGCCGCCGCCCAAGACCAGAACGCGCATGAGGTGCTCCGCCGCGTTTCGGTGTAGTGTAACAAAGCGTTAGAACCACGGCTACGCGGCGACACCGCCTTGCGGTTGCCGCAATGCCGACCCTAGTTGTCGCAGCACGATCTCGCAGCCGGCGTTCCGGCACCAACAGCGGAGCAGGCCCGTCGAGGATGGACGAGCGCGTAGACCGACCCGAGACCGCAACTCCATCAGTGTCGCTGCCGGCGCCAAGACGCCGCGGGCGCTTGTGGTTGCTGCTGGCGCTGGCGATCGCGGCGGGGGGCGGCGCGGCTTACTGGTACGAAACCCACCAGACGCCCCAGACGGCGGCGCAAACGGCGGCGAAGTCGGCGGCATCACGCGCCGCCGCCACCCCGGCGCAACCGGTCGGCGCGGCCACCGTGGACCAGGGGGATATCCGCGTCATACTGAACGAGCTCGGCACCGTCACGCCGTTGGCCAACATCACCGTGGTGACGCAGATCAGCGGCCAATTGATGACGGTTGGGTTCCAGGAAGGCCAGATGGTCAAGCAGGGCGACTTCCTGGCACAAATCGACGACCGCCCCTACCAGGTGCAGCTTGAGAAGGACCAGGGCCAGCTCGCGCGCGACCAGGGGCTGCTGAGTCAGGCGCAGGCCGATCTGAAGCGGTTCGTGACGCTGGGCCGGCAGGACTCGATCGCGCAGCAGCAGGTCGAGGATCAGCATTTCCTGGTGCTGCAGGACCAGGGCCTGGTGAAGGTCGATCAGGGCGCGATCGACACCGACAAGCTCAACATCGCCTATTGCCATATCACCGCGCCGGTCGGTGGGCGCGTCGGGCTGCGCCAGGTCGATCCCGGCAACTACGTGCAGGCCGCCAGCTCCACCGGGCTGGTGATCCTGACGCAGCTTGACCCCATTTCGGTGATCTTCACCGTGACCGAGGACAACCTGCCCGACGTCATGCGCCAGCTGCACGCCGGCGTGACGTTGGGGGTCGACGCCTATGACCGGTCCAACACCACCAAGCTCGCCAGCGGCACGGTTGCAGCGGTGGACAGCCAGATCAACACGGCCACCGGTACGGTCAACATCCGCGCGACCTTCCCGAACGCGAACGATACGTTGTTCCCCAACCAGTTCGTCAATGCGCGGCTGCTGGTCGATACGCTGCATAACGTGACGCGCGTGCCGGTTGCGGCCGTGCAGCAGGGGGCGCCCGGCGCTTTCGTGTATGTCATCGGCGCGGACAGCACCGTGTCGGTGAAGACGGTCAAGCTGGGCGTGACGGACGGGTCGCTGGAACAGGTGTTGTCCGGTTTGTCACCGGGTGATCGCGTGGTGACCGACGGCACCGACCGGTTGCGTGAGGGCGCGAAGGTGACGGTGCCGGTCGCCCAGGCTGCCGCGCCCGGAGCCGGCCCGGGAACGACCGCTGAGTCGGGCGCGCCGGCGCCAGGTGCACCTGCGCAGGGTGCGCCTACGCCGGGCGCGGCTGCGCCGGGGGCACCAACGCAGGCAGCGCCTACGCCGGGCACCGGCCGGCGGCGTGGGCAACAGGGTCAGCAGGGCGCGCAGACTCCGCAGGGCGTACAGGCTCCGCAGGGCCAGTGACGCATGGGAACGGAATCGAGCCAATCTCCCTGTCCCCGTATGAGAAGGGGATCGGGGGAGGGGTTAGTGCCAGGATCGCACCGAAGTTTCGTGCGCTCCGACCCCTCCCCCCAACCTTGGCCCGCTTCGCGGCCCAAGCCCTCAAGGGGAGGGGGGAGATTATCATTTTTTCAATTCTCACTGACTAGCAGATGAATCCGTCACGCATCTTCATCGAACGCCCGGTGGGCACGTCCCTGCTGATGGCGGCGATCCTGCTGGCCGGCATGGCGGCGTTCATGTTCCTGCCGGTGTCCGCGCTGCCCGAGGTCGATTACCCGACCATCGAGGTGCAGACATTCTACCCCGGTGCCAGCCCGGAAGTGATGACCTCCTCGGTCACCGCGCCGCTTGAGGTGCAGTTCGGCCAGATGCCGAGCCTGAACCAGATGTTCTCGACCAGCTCGGCGGGCGCCTCGGTCATCACGCTTCAATTCGGCCTCGATATCAGCCTGGATGTCGCGGAGCAGGAGGTGCAGGCGTCGATCAATGCCGCCGGCAACCTGCTGCCGTCGGACCTGCCGGCGCCGCCGATCTACGCCAAGGTGAACCCGGCGGACGCGCCGGTGCTGACCCTGGCGCTGACCTCGAAGACGATGCCACTTCCCGACATCGAAACGATTGGCGAGACGCGGCTGGCGCAGAAAATTTCGCAGCAGCCGGGGGTTGGGCTGGTCAGCATCGGCGGCGGGCAGCGCCCCGCGGTGCGCGTGCAGATCAATCCGCGCGCGCTTGCTGCGAACGGGCTGAACATCGACGACCTGCGCACCACGCTGGGTAACGCCAATGTCAACACGCCGAAGGGCGGGTTCGATGGGCCGACGCAGGCGACGACGATCAACGCCAACGACCAGATCCAGAGCGCCGACCAGTATGCCGATGTGGTGATCGCCTATCGCAACGGCGGGCCGGTGCATCTGCGCGATGTCGCCACCGTGGTGAACGGGGCGGAGAACACCAAGCTGGGAGCCTGGGCAAACGCGACGCCCGCGGTGGTGCTCAACATCCAGCGCCAGCCCGGCGCCAACGTCATCGCCGTGGTGGACACCATCAAGCGCCTGCTGCCGCAATTGCAGCAGGGGCTGCCGGCGGCGCTGGACGTCGCGGTGCTGACCGACCGCACGACGACGATCCGTGCGTCGGTCGCCGATGTGGAGTTCGAACTCGGTCTGGCGGTGCTGCTGGTCGTGCTGGTGATCTTCCTGTTCCTGCGCAACCTGCCGGCGACGATCATCCCCAGCCTGTCGGTGCCGCTGTCGCTGGTCGGCACGTTTGGGCTGATGTACCTGCTGGGTTTCAGCCTGGACAACCTGTCGCTGATGGCGCTGACGATCTCGACCGGCTTCGTCGTCGACGACGCCATCGTGATGATCGAGAACATCGCGCGCTACGTGGAAGCCGGCGAAGACCCGATGGCGGCGGCGCTGAAGGGAGCCGGGCAGATCGGCTTCACCATCATTTCGTTGACGGTGTCGCTGATCGCCGTGCTGATCCCGTTGCTGTTCATGGGCGACGTGGTCGGGCGGCTGTTCCACGAATTCGCCATCACGCTGTCGGTCACCATCGTGATCTCCGCGGTGGTCTCCTTGACGCTGGTGCCGATGATGTGCGCCCGGCTGGTGCGCCACCGTACCGAGGCACAGCGCAGCCGGTTCGACCTTGCGGCCGAGCGCGGCTTTGCCTGGACGATCCGGCAATACGACCGCGGGCTGAACGTTGTGCTGGACCATCAGCCGCTGACGCTGCTGATCGCGCTGATCACCCTGGTGGTGACGGTGGTGCTGTATGTTGTCGCGCCGAAGGGGTTCTTCCCGGTGCAGGACACCGGCGTGCTCCAGGGCATTTCGGTCGCGGCGCAGTCGAGTTCGTACGCCTCGATGAGCGAGCGGCAGGAGGCGCTGGCGGCGGTGATCCTGAAAGATCCTGACGTGGTCAGCCTGACCTCGTTCATCGGCGTCGACGGCACCAACATGACGCTGAACACCGGGCGCTTCCTGATCAACCTGCGCCCGAAGGACGATCGGTCACTGGATGCCACCGGGATCAGCAAGCGCCTGGCGCAGGAGACCGCGAACGTTCCGGGGGTGACGCTCTATCTGCAGCCGGTGCAGGACCTGACGCTGGACGCCGCGCTGAGCCGCACGCAGTACCAGTTCGTGCTGGAGAATCCGAACCTGAGCGCGTTCGACGCCTGGGTGCCGAAACTGATCGATCGGCTACACAGCAACGCGCCGGCGGTGACCGATGTCGCGAGCGATCTGGAACAGCAGGGGCTGACGCTGAACCTGGTGATCGATCGTTCCACTGCCGCGCGGTTTGGCATCACGCCGGCGACCGTCGACAACGCGCTGTACGACTTGTTTGGCCAGCGTATCATCTCCACGGTCTACACGCAGTCCAACCAGTACCGCGTGATCATGGAGGCGGCGCCGGCCCAGCAGCAATCGCTGGCTGGCCTTTCGACGATCTACCTGCCGAGTTCCCAGAGCAGCACCGGACAGGTTCCGCTGTCGGCGATCGTGCATGTGGAGCAGCACGCCGGGCCGCTCGCCATCGAGCATCTGGGGCAGTTTCCGGCGACGACCATTTCGTTCGACACGGCGCCGGGGGAATCGCTTGGCGCGGCGGTGACCCAGATCCGCCAGGCGGAGAAGGACATCGCCCTGCCGGACAGCTTCATCACCGCCTTCCAGGGTGCGGCGGCGGCGCTGGAAGCCTCACTCAGCAACGAGCTGCTGCTGGTACTGGCGGCGATCGTCACAGTCTACATCGTGCTTGGCGTGCTGTACGAAAGCTTCATCCACCCGATCACGATTTTGTCCACGCTGCCCTCGGCCGGCGTCGGCGCGCTGCTGGCGCTGATGATCGCCGGCGACGACATCGGCGTGATCTCGATCATCGGCATCATCCTGCTGATCGGCATCGTCAAGAAGAACGCGATCATGATGATCGACTTCGCGATCGTTGCGGAACGCGAGGAAGGGAAACCACCGCGCGAGGCGATCCATCAGGCCTGCCTGCTGCGCTTCCGCCCGATCATGATGACGACGATGGCGGCACTGCTGGGCGCGCTGCCGCTGATGCTGGGGTCGGGCACCGGGTCCGAGCTGCGCCGCCCGCTGGGCGTGGCGATCGTCGGCGGGCTGATCTTCAGTCAGGTGCTGACGCTGTTCACCACGCCGGTGATCTACCTGATGTTCGATCGGCTGAGCGCGCGTCTGCGTGGCCGGCGCCCGGGCACACCGCAGCGCGGACGGCTGCCTGACGGTGGGGTGGCGGATTGAACATCTCCGCTCCGTTCGTTGCGCGGCCGGTTGCCACCACGCTGCTGACGATCGGCATCGCGCTGGCTGGCTTCTTTGCCTATCTGCGGCTGCCGGTCTCGCCGCTGCCGCAGGTGGATTTTCCGACGATCCAGGTGCAGGCGCAGCTTCCCGGCGCCAGCCCCGACACGGTGGCGACCTCGGTCGCGGAGCCGCTGGAGCGGCATCTGGGCGAGATCGCCGACGTGACCGAAATGACCTCCAGCAGCTCGGTGGGAAGCGCCCGCATCGTGCTGCAGTTCAGCCTGGACCGCGACATCAACGGCGCCGCGCGCGACGTGCAGGCGGCGATCAATGCGGCGCGCGCTGACCTGCCCACCAGCCTGCGCAGCAACCCGACCTATCGCAAGGTCAATCCGGCCGATGCGCCGGTGCTGATCCTGGCGTTGACTTCCACCACGCTGACGCGCGGGCAGATCTACGACGCGGCGAGCAACGTGCTGGGCCAGCGGCTTTCGCAGGTCCAGGGGATCGGCCAGGTGCTGATCGGCGGCGCCGCGCTGCCCGCGGTTCGCGTGGAGCTGAACCCGCAGGCGCTGTTCAAATACGGCATCGGCCTGGAGGACGTGCGCGCGTCACTGGCCTCGGCCAACGCCAACAGCCCGAAAGGCGCGATCGAGCAAGGCGACCAGCACTATCAGCTCTATACCAACGATCAGGCCCAGGCGGCGGCCGACTACAAGCCGCTGATTGTCGCCTATCGCAACGGCGCGCCGGTGAAGCTGGCGGACGTGGCCGACGTGATCGATTCGGTGGAGAACGTGCGCAACGCAGGCCTGGCCGACGGCAAGCCCTCGATCGTCGTCCTGCTGTTCCGCCAGCCGGGCGCCAACATCATCGACACGGTGGATTCCGTGAAGGCGGCGCTGCCGGAACTGGTCGCGGCGCTGCCGAGTGATGTCAAGTTCACCATCGCGAATGATCGCACCACCACGATCCGCGCCGCGCTGCACGACACCGAGTTGACGTTGCTGTTGGCGGTGGTGCTGGTGACGATGGTGGTTTACCTGTTCCTGCGCGATTGGCGTGCGACGCTGATCCCCACCGTCGCCGTGCCGGTCTCGATCATCGGCACGTTTGGGGCGATGTATCTGCTGGGCTACAGCCTGGACAATCTGTCGCTGATGGCGCTGACGGTGGCGACCGGCTTCGTGGTGGACGACGCGATCGTCGTGCTGGAGAACATCCAGCGGCATATCGAGACCGGAATGTCCCGGCTTGACGCGGCGCTGCGCGGGGCGCGCGAGGTTGGGTTCACCGTCATCTCGATCAGCCTGTCGCTGATCGCCGTGTTCATCCCGATCCTGCTGATGGGCGGCATCGTGGGGCGGCTGTTCCGCGAATTCGCGGTGACGCTATCGCTCGCCATCCTGATCTCGATGGTGATCTCGCTGACCACCACGCCGATGATGTGTGCGCTGGTGTTGCGGTCCCGCGCGGGCCAGCCCCATTTCGACCGGCCGGCCCGGCGCAGCCTGTTCGATCGCGTACTGGGCCTGTACGAGCGAACGCTGGATTGGGCGCTACGCCACAGTGCGCTGGTGATGCTGATACTGCTGCTGTGCGTGGGGTTGAACGTCGCGCTGTTCATGATCATTCCGAAAGGGTTTTTCCCCGAGGAGGATACCGGCCGGCTGATGGGCGGCATCCAGGCCGACCAGAGCACGTCGTTCCAGGCGATGCAGGCCAAGCTGACGCAGATGGTATCGATAGTGCAACGTGATAAGGCGGTGGACCACGTGGTCGGCTTTACCGGTTCGAGCGGCTTCGGTGCGACCAACACCGGCCAGGTGTTCATCGCACTGAAGCCGCTCGGCCAGCGTCCCAGCATGGACCGGGTGATGGCCGGCCTGCGGCGCGCGCTGGCGGTGGTGCCGGGTGCGCGGCTGTACCTGACGCCGGTGCAGGACATCAGGGTGGGCGGGCGGCAGTCCAACGCCGCGTATCAGTACACGCTGCAGGGCGACACGACCGCGGAAATCTATGAATGGGCGCCAAAGCTACAGGCGGCGTTGGAGCACGACCCGGTGCTGCAGGATGTCAATTCCGACCAGCAGCAGAAGGGGCTGGAGACCGACCTGGTGATCGATCGGTCGACCGCGAGCCGCCTGGGCCTGACCGTCAGCCAGGTGGACAACACGCTGTATGACGCGTTCGGCCAGCGCCAGGTCTCGACCATCTACAAGGCACAGAACCAGTACCATGTGATCATGGAGGTGGCGCCGCGCTACTGGGAAAGCCCCGAGATGCTGAAGCAGATCTATGTCAGCACCGCGGGCGGAGCGGCGAGCGGTACCTCAACGAGCAATGCGGTGGTCGGCACCGTTGCAGCCAGCACCGGGACGGCGGGTGGCGCAACGGTGGGGGGGTCATCAGCCGGCAGTCCCGGCGCAGGCAATTCCGGTTCGACGAGTTCGGCGGTTACCGCAGCGAGCATCGCATCCAGTTCGGCGCGGAACGCGGCGAACAATTCGCTGGCCAGCACGGGCAACAGCAGCGCTTCTTCCGGTGCCGCGGTGAGCACCAGTCAGGAAACTATGATACCGCTGGCGGCGTTCAGTCATTACGTGCGCGGCAACACCCCGCTGGCGGTGAACCACCAGGGGCCGTTTGTTGCCGCGACCCTGTCGTTCAATGTCGCGCCGGGCAAATCGCTCAGCGATGCCAACGCGGCGATTGCGCGGGCGGTGCGTGCCATCGGCATGCCCGGCAGTATCCATGGCAGCTTCCAGGGCACCGCGCAGACCTTTCAGCAATCGCTCGACAGTGAACCGATCCTGATCCTGTCGGCGTTGATCGCGATCTACATCGTGCTTGGGGTATTGTACGAGAGCCTGGTGCATCCGGTCACCATCCTGTCGACGCTGCCCTCGGCCGGCATCGGCGCGTCGCTGGCGCTGCTGGCGTTCCACACAGAGTTCAGCATCATTGCGTTGATCGGGGTGATCCTGTTGATCGGCATCGTGAAGAAGAACGCGATCCTGATGATCGATTTCGCGCTGGAGGCGGAACGGACGCTCGACATGACCCCGCGTGAGGCGATCTCCGAAGCCTCACTCAAGCGGTTTCGGCCGATCATGATGACCACGATGGCGGCGATGCTGGGTGCGATGCCGCTGGCGCTGAGCTTCGGTGACGGGGCGGAGATGCGCCAGCCGTTGGGGATCGCGATCGTTGGGGGGTTGGCGGTGAGCCAGGTGCTGACCTTGTACACGACGCCGGTGCTGTATCTGTATCTGGATCGCTTCCGGCTTGCCGCGCGCGGCCGCTGGCGGCGGGCGTTCCCGGTGGCTTCGGGGGCGGCGGAGTGATGGTGCGGCGGCTACGTCATGGCGGCACATGGCGGCATCCACGATTTGCCTTGGTGCGGAAAGTCAAAGGTGTGGGCGCCGGGCCTTCGCCCGGCATGACGTGGGGGTGCGGTTGTCGGACGCCGTCCGTCTGTGGGGCATTGCTCGCCGCGCTGCTGACCGGCTGCATGGTTGGTCCGGATTACCAACGACCGGATGCACCGACGCCGATCGTCTACAAGGAGCTTGCCGGCTGGAAACAGGCGACACCGCTCGACACCATCAATCGCGGCGCCTGGTGGTCTATCTACAATGATCCGGAGCTGGATCAGCTCGAGGATCAGGTCGTCATCTCCAACCAGAACGTCAAGTCCTTTGAGGCGGCTTACCGCGCGGCCACGGCGCTGGTGCGCGAGACTCAGGCGCAACTGTTCCCGACCGTCGGCGCGACGTCGAGCGTCACCCGCACCCGGTCCGGCGGCGGCGGCGGTGGGGCCACGTCGTCGGGCGCGGTCGTCGGCGGCCGCGGCAGCGGCTCCATCAATACCGAGTATTCGGTGGAGGGCAGCGCCACCTGGACGCCGGATATCTGGGGCAAGATCCGCCGCCAGATCGAAAGCAACGTGGCGGCAGCGCAGGTGAGCGCGGCCGATCTGGCGAATGCCACGTTGTCGGCGCAGGCGACGCTGGCGATCGCCTACGTCAACCTGCGCTTCGAGGACTCGCTGCAGAAGCTGCTGACCCAAACGGTTGCGGAATTTCAACATGCGCTGGATATCACCCGGAACCAATACCGCGCCGGCACCGCATCGAGCGCCGATGTGGTGACCGCGCAGGCGCAGCTGCAGACCACGCAGGCGCAGTTGATCGGGGTGGGCGTGTTGCGTGGCCAGTTTGAGCATGCCATCGCCATGCTCACCGGCCATCCGCCGGCTGATCTCAGCATCCCGGTCACCGCCATGCAGAAGGACGTGCCGGTGGTGCCGACCGGCATTCCCTCGACATTGCTGGAGCGGCGTCCGGACATCGCCGCGGCCGAACGGCAGATGCAGCAGGAGAACGCGCTGATCGGCGTCGCGATCTCAGCGTACTATCCGGATATTTCGCTGACGGCGCTGGCCGGCTTCGCCGGCAGCCCGCTGTCGCAGTTGTTCACCACGGCAAGTCGGGTCTGGTCGCTGGGCGCGTCGGCATCGGAGACGATTTTCGATGCCGGGGCCCGCACTGCCGCGGTGGCGGTCGCGCGCGCCACTTACGACGAGTTCGTCGCCGACTATCGCCAGACCGTGCTGGCGGCTTTCCAGCAGGTCGAGGACCAACTGGTCGCGCTGCGCGTGCTGCAGCAGCAGGCGGTGGCGCAGGACGCCGCGGTCGCCTCGGCCCGGCATGCGGTGGAGGTCACGCTCAATCAATACCTTGCCGGCACGGTTGCGTATACGAGTGTCATTACCGAGCAGACCCTGGAGCTGAGCGATGAGCAGACCGTGCTGACGATCCAGCAGAGCAGGTTGGTAGCCAGCGTCACGCTGATCCAATCGTTGGGTGGCGGCTGGCAGGCGAGTGATTTGCCGAACGACTTTGCAATCGAGCCGAAGCAGTTGGTGCCGTAAGCCGGCCATCGGCGCGGACCGTTGCAGCAAAGAAAGTCGTGGATACCGGCCTGCGCCGGCATGATGGGAGGGTAGCGGCCCGTGCGTCAATGTTTCGGGCCGCTGGCATAAGTTGGCGCGCCGGCTTCGCCATCGCGCCGACTTGGGTGCGCGACTGTTGCGTGACTGCGCCGACATGCTACGGTTTCGCGCGGGAACCCCGTGCACGGGTCGGCCGAATTCCACCATCCGCGACGCTCCCCGCGGATCGCAGCCTGCGTGATTGTTCGAGACGGTCCCGGCTGTGCACCAAGCGGGTTCCCTGGCGGACCGGGAGCACGGTGCCGATCGCGAAGCGGTTTCGCGATCCCTGCAAAGGAGGACGCGCCTTGAACCGACCACATCGCCTGGTTCTTGCCCTCGGTCTCGCCTGCGGCTTCGTGCTGCCCGCGATCGCGCAGGAACCGACCTTCTTCAACGAAGCCAAGCCGGTATTCGACAACTGCGGCGACGGATCGCTGGCCAAGGCACAAAAGGACGGCATCACCCTCGGCCTTTCGCAGGCTCCGCCGGAAGCCTTTCTCGACGAAAAGACCAAGCAGCCCAGCGGCGTCGATTGGGACATCAACAAGGCCGTGCTGGACTGGCTGGGGATAAAGAACGTCAAGGTCGAATGGATGGTCTGGGAATCCCAGATTCCCGCGCTGCTGTCCAAGCGCACCGACGTCATCGCCGGCAACATCCACCACACGCCGTCGCGCGACAAGGTGATCAGCTTCTCCGGGCCGGCCTGGTGGTACGGTCCGGCCATCGTCGTTGTCGCGGGCAACCCGCTCGGCATCAAGTCGTATGACGATCTGAAGGGTAAGCGTGTCGGCGCCATCTCCGGCAGTGCCGCTGATGACTATTTGCGCCACGCCGGCGTCACCACCACGCCCTTCAAGGTCTCGGTCGACGAAATGCAGAGCCTTAATCAGGGCCGTCTCGACGTCGTGCTTGACGACGACCTGGTGTATTTTGATTTCGCCAAGAGCGTTCCCAACGCGAAGATCGAGGCGCTCTGGACCATCCCGGTGCCGGACTCCATCATCAACGGCGGCGGCTACGGCATGGCCCGCTACGCCATGCGCAAGGAAGACTGCTCGCTGCGCGCCGGCTACACCCAGGGCCTGGCCGAAGAACGTGCCAATGGCCATGTCAGCTACATCCTGAAGAAGTACGGGCTGACCGACCGCAACCTGGTTTTCTTCAAGCTCAATCCCTGACGCTGATCCGACCCTGGGCCGGCCCGGGCACCATGCAATTTGTGCCCGGGCCGGGTCCGCTCCGCCTGCGGGATTGTGCTGACGTGGCGGAATTGTGCTGACGTGGCGGAGTGAGATGTCGTGCCGGAATGAAATGACGTGATCGAACTGTTCAACGCCGATGTCGCGGTCGAGAATCTCGGTCCGCTGCTTGCCGGTCTCTTGCTGACTGTCGAGCTGACGCTCGTGGTCATGGTCCTCAGCCTTGGTTTCGCCCTGCTGGTCGCACTCGCCGGCATGTCGCGGTTTGCCTCGTTACGGTGGGTGATCAAGGCCTATGTCGAGGTCATGCGAGGCACGCCGCTGCTGCTGCAGCTTGTCTACATGTATTACGTGCTGCCTGAGTTCGGCATAAGGCTGCCCGCGTTCGTCGCCGGCTGCCTCGCGCTTACGCTGAACTATGGAGCCTACATCTCGGAAGTCTACCGCGGCGGCATCCAGGCCATCGGCGCCGGCCAGCACGACGCCGCCGCCGCGCTGGGCATGACGCGCGGATTGGCGATGCGCCGCATCGTGCTGCCGCAAGCCATCCGCATCATCCTTCCGACGCTCGGCAATTACTTCATCGGACTGTTCAAGGACACCGCGCTCTGTTCCGCGGTCAGCATTCAGGAGGTGCTGTTTACCGCGCAGATCATCGCCGCGAACAACTACCAATATTTCACCCTGTATACCGTGGTCGGCGCGATGTATTTCGCGGTCAGCTTCCCCGCCGCGCGCCTGGTCGGCTACCTGGAGCGCGTGACCCGCGGCGGCTACCGGAGCCGGCATCCATGACGGGCCAGCAACCTCGGCCAATGATCGAGATCGAGGGCCTGCACAAGTATTTCGGCCCGCTGCATGTGCTGCGGGGCATCGATCTCTCGGTCGCCGCCGGCGAGGTGGTGTGCATCATCGGACCGTCAGGCAGCGGCAAATCCACGCTGCTGCGCTGCATCAACCATCTTGAGATCGCCCAGCAGGGGCGCATTCGCATCGCTGGCGAAATTGCGTACCGCGACGAGGTCGGCGGCGTGTTCCGTGCGCACAGCAATCGGGCCGTCGCTGCGGTGCGCGCGCAGGTCGGCATGGTGTTCCAGCACTTCAACCTGTTCCCCCACCTGACCATCATCGGCAACGTCATGGAGGCACCGGTCCACGTCCTGCGCCGGCCAAAGGCCGAGGCAATGCGGCGCGGCATGGAACTGCTGACGCAGGTCGGACTGGCCGATAAGGCGGATAACTATCCCGAGGAGCTTTCGGGCGGCCAGCAGCAGCGCGCCGCGATTGCCCGCGCGCTGGCTATGGACCCGAAAGCCATGATGTTCGATGAGGCGACCAGCGCGCTCGACCCCGAACTGATCGCCGAGGTGCTCGCCGTCATGCGCGACCTTGCCGACCGCGGAATGACCATGCTGGTTGTTACGCATGAGATGAATTTCGCCCGGCAGGTGGCGTCGCGCGTCATATTCATGGACCATGGGAGTATTGTCGAGCAGGGCGATCCCGCTGCGATCTTTGCGGACCCGCGCGAGGCGCGGACGCGGGATTTTTTGCGGACGGTGCTGGAGCGGTAGCGAAGATGGCGAAAGGCGCTGCCCCCGGATCAAGCGTCCGGGGGCAAGGCTTTTCCGCGCTACGCTGCGAGTGCGGCGACGTCGTCGGTCAGCCCATCGCGTATGAGGTGATCTGAAGCGCCTCAGCCGGCATCTCAGCCCGCGCCCGCTTCAGGTCGTATATCGCCTGAAGGTTCATCCAGTACTGTGGTGTCGTGCCGAACGCCTGGCCGAGCCGGATCGCCATTTGAGCGCTGACCGAGCGTTCGCCGTTCATTATCCCCGTGACTGCATTGTGCGGCACATGGATGTGCTCAGCGAATTTCCGGGCGCTCAGGCCGAGGGCCTCAAGTTCGTCTCTAAGGAAGCTGCCCGGGTGGATCGGGGGCAGGTTGTCGATGGGGTACGTCACAGGTCGCGTCTCCTTAGTGATACTCGGTTATTTCCACATCGTAGGCATCTCCGGAAGCTTGCAGGGCGTCCGTCCCGGCGGTGACCGATGGATGTGGTGCCCATCTGAAGCAAACCCGGTACTGCGTATTGATCCGAATGGAGTATTGCCCAGCCCGGTCTCCGCGTAGCGCTTCGAACCTGTTCGACGGCGGGGAGCGAAGATCGCCGAGGGCCACGGCCGCTTGAAGCTTGGTGAGCGCTTTTGCGGCGGAGTCGGCGAAGGCCTGAAACTCCTTCACGCGTTCACCAGCCAGAAACCGCTCTGTCTTCCGATCCTTGCATCCCTTGATTGCCACGCGGATCTCCGTGAGAGGGGTGATATATGGTATGTACCGCATAACAGTCAAGGGACGCCGTAGGTCACCGCACGAGTTGTGCGAAATTGCGCACTAAGTGCGTCCTTAACGTCGCGAACGATGCCCCAATTCCGGGACAGTCGGGGATTGGGAAATGCCGGTGTACCGACGCCGTGATCAGGGGGCGCGGCGCGCGATAACGACCACTGATCCGCGGAGATTCCGATTGAGGTCAGAAACCCGGTTGCTTGGAAAATTCCAAGGGCCACCCTGCCTAAGATCGATGATGTTCATCACGTGGCGGCCGAGGACATTGGAACGGACGATGGCTGCACTCCCCGGATCCTCGAACAGGACAGCTCGACGATTATCCTCCACATCGCTCCAGTAGGCCATCATTTTCGAGGTCGGCTTGTCGGACGGCGGCAGCGCCCGGAAACCGGCCGCCTCAATCCACATCAGCCCTTCGGAGCTGACTGCACAGCATAACGAGGCGCCGCCAAAACCTCCGCCCTGAAGCCGACGTTGACCCACCAGTCATTTTCCGAGTCAGCATAGCCAAACAGCATCCCCTCCAATCGCTCGTAGTACTCGTTCCAGCCACCAGACCTGCCTGACGCCCTGGAAAGCAATTGCATAGCCGGAATACGCCACTCTTCCCCTTTTGGTGTGTAATAGGTCGTTCGATGTCTCAACCACCCTTTGATGGGCTGGTCAAACGGCTCGATCACCTCTTCTCGGTGCAACAGGCCGGCGGAGACCCAATGGTCAAACTGATCCTCGCCTTCGAAGGTTGCTGGAGGGTAATCGTGCGACATGCGGGCGAGCTTCTTTCGACCTTCCAGGAGCAATGGCAATTCGTATCCGGTGTGCACAAGATATGGGGTCCCGGACATACGGCGCTTTCTGAAGAGGAATATGTCCGGCTCTTTGCATTGCAGTGGCTCGGGATCGAAGGCAACACCAAACCGCTTAACCACGGCCGCGAGGTCGCGTCCGTCAAGCAGGTACCAACGCTGAAGCTCCGGATCGCCACTTGCCTGTTCGCCCAGTATCGATCGAAGTGCACCGAGGTTGTTGGGCCAAAAACGAGTTTGCAGAACCGGGCACCATTGGTCCCGATCAAACGCGCTGAGGATGAACTGGTCTGAGCCGGGAGAGACGAGCATCAGAAGGTATCGTTTCAAGCTGCCAGCGCGGCCACCCCGGGTAGCGTCTTGCCTTCCAGCCATTCCAGGAACGCGCCGCCGGCGGTCGAGACGTAGCTGAGTTTGTCGAGCACGCCAGCGTGGCGCAGCGCCGAGACCGTGTCACCGCCGCCGGCGACGCTGCGCAGCGCGCCCGCCTGCGTTGCCGCGGCGACCGCCTGGGCGACCGCGGTCGTTGCGGCGTCGAACGGTGGGGTTTCGAAGGCGCCCAGCGGCCCGTTCCATACCAGTGTGCGCAGCGCGACGATGTGTCCGATCAGGGTTGCAAGAGTCGCCGGACCGACATCCAGGATCATCGTGTCGGCGGGGATGGCGCTGATCGGCACGGTCTCGGTGGGCGGGTTCGGCTTGAACTCGCGCGCGACGATCGCGTCGGTCGGCAGCATGATCTCGCAGTTGGCCGTCTTGGCGCCGGCCAGGATGTCGCGCGCGGTGGCGTGCATGTCGGCTTCCTGCAATGACTTGCCGACCGCAACGTTCTGCGCGGCAAGAAACGTGTTGGCCATGGCCCCGCCGATCACCAGCATGTTCACTCTGGTGACCAGATTGCCCAACAGCTCCAGCTTGGTGGACACCTTGGCGCCGCCAACGATCGCCATCACCGGGCGTTGCGGGTTGCCTAGCGCGGCATCCAGTGCCTCCAGTTCCGCCTGCATCAGGCGGCCGGCGTAGGCGGGCAGCTTGTGGGCCACGCCCTCGGTGCTGGCGTGCGCGCGGTGCGCGGCGGAGAAGGCGTCGTTGACGTAGAGGTCCGCAAGGGTCGCGAGGGCGGCGGCGAAGGCGGGGTCGTTGCGTTCTTCCTCGGCGTGGAAGCGGGTGTTTTCCAGCACCAGGATCCCGCCGTTGGCCAGTGCGGCGACGGCCTGTTGCGCGGCCGCACCGATGCAGTCACCGGCGAAAGCGACCTGCGTGCCGAGGACCAGGCCGAGTGCGGCGGCGACCGGGAACAGGGACATTTCCGGGACGCGCTTGCCTTTGGGTCGGTCGAAATGGCTGCAGACGATGAGCTTCGCGCCTTTGGCGGTGAGTTCGCGGATGGTGGGCGTCAGGCGCTCCAGGCGCGTCAGGTCGGTGATGCGGCCGTCGCGGACGGGCACGTTCAGGTCGGCGCGGAGCAGGACACGCTTGCCGGTGACGTTCAAGTTGTCGAGCGTGCGGAAGGGCATGACCGGCTCCTGTGTCGGGTGGGGTGGGACGGTTGCCGCTACCTGGGCATCGGAGATTGTTCCGTTCCAGGTCCGAAAATCTTGTGGCGCCGAACCCCTCCCCCCAACCCCCTCCCTCAAGGGGAGGGGGGAGAGCGTTGTGGCTGGTCTACAAGCTTCCGAACAGCGCGGCGGTGTCCGACATGCGGTTGGAGAAGCCCCCTTCGTTGTCGTACCAGCCCATCACCCGGGCCAGCGCGCCGTCGACCACGGCGGTCTGTGTCGCATCGAAAGTGCAGGACGCCGGGCAGTGGTTGAAGTCGATGCTGACCAGCGGGGCGGTGCTGTAATCCAGGATGCCCTTCAGCTCGCCCTTCGACACATCCTGCATCGCTGCGTTGATCTCGTCTTTCGTTGCATGCTTGCTCAGGTTCACGTCCAGCGACACCAGCGAGACGTTCGGCGTCGGGATGCGGATCGCCGTGCCGTCCAGCTTGCCCTTCAGCTCCGGCATCACCAAACCCACCGCGCGCGCCGCGCCCGTCGAGGTCGGGATCGCCGAAACCGCCGCCGCGCGCGCCCGGTGCGGGTCCTTGTGCAGCGAGTCTTGCAGGTTCTGGTCGCCGGTATAGGCGTGGATCGTCACCATGTAGCCGCGCAGGATGCCGTAACGATCGTGCAGCACCTTGGCCATCGGCGCCAGGCAGTTGGTGGTGCAGGACGCGTTCGAGATCACCGTCATGTCCTTGGTGATCGTCTGGTGGTTGACGCCGTAGACGATGGTGGCGTCGACGTTGTCGGCCGGGGCGGAGATCAGCACTTTTCGTGCGCCGGCGGTCAGCAGCGCCGAGGCTTTCTCTTTCGATGCGAAGATGCCGGTGCACTCCAGTGCCACATCGACGCCCTGGTAGGGCACCTTGGTGGGGTCGCGCTCGGCGGAGACCTTGATCGGGCCGTACACGCGGCCGTTGTGGCGGATGGTGATCGTATCGCCCTCGATCTCGATCTGGCCGGGGAAGCGGCCGTGCACACTGTCGTAGGCGAACAGGTGGGCGTTCGTCGCCACGCTGCCCAGGTCGTTGATGGCGATCGGCACC
The DNA here is from genome assembly GCA_035696165.1 of Acetobacteraceae bacterium. Lineage (GTDB taxonomy): Bacteria > Pseudomonadota > Alphaproteobacteria > Acetobacterales > Acetobacteraceae > Palsa-883. Next base: position 54,259 of record DASRQX010000218.1, read on the forward strand.
ACATCCTGGCGCCCGCTCTCGACGATGGCGCGCAGCACCAGGCGGCCGATGCGGCCGAAACCGTTGATGGCGACTTTCACGGGCATGGTTGCATTCCCCTATGGTACCTCACGATGAGCCGGATGATGGCGGCCTGACAGTGGGCGCCTGGCAATCGGGGCCTGACAATGGGCACCTGACAACGGGTGGTCTGACAATGGCTCAGCCGAGCCGCTTCTTCACCGCGGCGACGATCGCCTCGGCGGTGATGCCGAAGTGGCGGTAGAGGTCCTCGAACGGCGCCGAGGCACCGAAGCCGGTCATGCCGATGAACACTCCATCCGGACCCAGCCAACGTTCCCACCCGAAACCACATGCAGCCTCGATGCCGATGCGTGGCGCGCCGCCCAGCACCTGGGCGCGATACGCTTCATCCTGACCGGCGAACAGTTCCCAGCATGGCAACGAAACCACCGCCGTGGCAATACCCTCGGCGGCGAGCGCGGCGCGGGCGACCATGGCGATCGGCACCTCGGAGCCGGTGGCGATCAGCGTTGCCTGGCGCGCGCCGTCGGCCTCGGCGAGGACGTAGCCGCCGCGGGCGGTGCGGTTCTCGGCGATGTCGGTGCGCTGCGCCGGCAGCGCCTGGCGGGTGAGCACCAGCAGGCTGGGGCCGTCGGCGCGGCGGATCGCCAGCTCCCAGCATTCCGCGGTCTCCAGCGTGTCGGCCGGGCGGAACACGTGCAGGTTCGGCATGGCGCGCAGGCTGGCGAGGTGCTCGATCGGCTGGTGCGTCGGGCCGTCCTCACCCAGGCCGATCGAGTCATGCGTGAGCACGTAGACCACCCGCTGGCGCATCAACGCGCAGAGGCGGATCGCCGGACGCATGTAGTCGGTGAACACAAAGAATGTGCCGACGTAGGGGATCAGCCCGCCATGCAGCGCCATGCCGTTGGCGCAGGCGGCCATGCCGTGCTCGCGGATGCCGAAATGGATGTAGTGGCCGGCGTAGTTGCCGGGTGAGACGGTGCCCATTCCCTTGACGTATGTCAGGTTGGACCCGGTCAGGTCGGCCGAACCGCCGACCAGTTCCGGGGTGGCGGGCAACAGCGCCTCCAGCACCTTCTGGCTGGATTGGCGGCTGGCGAGCTTTGGTTTGGTCTCGGCGATCTCGGTCTTCAGCGTGGCCACCGCTTCGTGCCAGTTTTCCGGCAGCTTGCCGTCGATGGCGCGCTCGAATTCGCTGCGCATGTTGTGTCGGGTCAGGCGTTTCAGCCAGGTGCGGCGGACGCCGGCGCCGCGCCTGCCGGCGGCGTGCCATTGCTCATATAGGTCGGGGGGAATGGTGAAGGGGGGTTCGTGCCAGCCGAGCGCGGCCTTGGCGGCAGCCGCCTCGGTTGCGCCGAGGGCGGCGCCGTGCGCGGCAGCGGTGCCGGCTTTGGTCGGCGCGCCGAACCCGATGATGGTGCGGCAGGCGATCAGGGTGGGCTTCGTGCTGCGCATCGCGAAGGACAGCGCAGCGGCGATCTGGGTGGTGTCATAGCCGTCCACCCGCTTGGTGGCCCAGCCGGCCGCGGCGAAGCGCTTGACCGCGTCGTCGGACACCGCCAGCGCGGTGTCGCCGTCGATCGAGATGTGGTTGTCGTCGTACAGGAAGGTCAGCTTGTTCAGCCGCAGGTGGCCGGCGATGCCGATCGCCTCGTGGCTGATGCCCTCCATCAGGTCGCCGTCCGACACGATCACCCAGGTGCGGTGATCGACCAGCGATTTGCCGAAGCGGGCGGCCAGCATGCGTTCGGCCAGCGCCATGCCGACGGCGGTGGCCAGGCCCTGGCCGAGCGGGCCGGTGGTGGTCTCGATGCCCGGTGCCTCGCCGTGTTCCGGATGGCCGGCGGCGGGGGAATGCAGTTGGCGGAAGCGCTTAAGGTCGTCGATGGCAATGCCGGGCTGGCCGGTGAGATGCAGCAGCGAATACAGCAGCATGGAGCCGTGGCCGGCGGACAGGACGAAGCGGTCGCGGTCCGGCCAGTGCGGGTCGGCGGCGTCAAACTTCAGGTAGCGGGTCCACAGCGTGGTGGCGACGTCGGCCATGCCCATGGGCAGGCCGGGATGGCCGGATTTCGCGGCCTCGACGGCGTCGATGGCGAGGGCGCGGATGGCGTTGGCCATACGGCTGGCTGGCGTGGGTGGGTGGGCCAGGATAGCCGCCTGAGCGGCGAGCGCTGGGTTCTCGGCTTGAAGCTCGGTTGGGCCGGCCATTGGATTCCTTTGGGGTTCCTTTGGGGACGTCTGGCGGTCGGGCGCCTATAGGGGGCAGCCGGTAGGGCGGCAAGTGGCGGGGGATTGGGGCAGTAGTGGGGCAGGTGGGGGGACGGAGGGGTGTGCTTGAATATCGGGGGGCGTGTTCGCTGATGCGGTTCGGTGCTTTGGGCACGGGGCGGCGGGTGAGGTGTGTTCGGGGCAATGGGTGCGAATCGGCGGGGGGACAGTGGGGGAAGGCGCTTTGCTTTTCCGCCCTGCGGTTGATGGCGGAGGATTAGGGGTCACAACATGGACCGGGCAGAATAGCACGCTTCCTGGCACGGACCGGGAACACAGCTTCAATCGCACGAGCGGTGGACCAACTGTCTGTCCCAATTGAAGTTCAGTCGGTCTGCTAGGACAGCGGCCTGAGCAGAAACAATGGCTTGGCGACGTTGGGCGGCCCGAGTTCAATTGCGACAGGCTACGCGCCGGTGCCACCCGAGCCGCCCCGCAATGGAAGCTCGCGACCCATGCCGGTTGTTGCTCGGCCACCCAGCCGATCTCCGAAGCGGACCTACGGCGCTCTGTCGCGCCGGTAGGATCGCTCCTATGCCTGGATGCCTCACACCCATGGATCTGCCTTGAAGACCGCGGACGGTGCGAGGAGTATGATGCGCAGTACTGGGAGTCCGGAAATGCGGGCGCACTTTCGCAAGCCCCGGCGATCCGTGTAGGGCCGGACATGGTTTCCGCAGCCTCGGATATCTACCTGTCGGTGGACGTCGAGACCGACGGCCCGATCCCCGGGCCGCACTCGATGCTCTCGATCGGCGCCGCGGCGTTCGACTTGGAGCGCCGGATGCTCGGCACTTTCTCGGCCAATCTGCTGCCGCTGGTGGGTGCTGCGCCGCATCCGGAGACCGAGGCGTTCTGGGCGCGCAACCCAGAGGCGTTCGCGGCGAGCCGGGCCGACCCGCGTGATCCCTCGGCGGCGATGACGGATTATCGCGGCTTCATCGATGCGCTACCGCGCCGCCCGGTCTTCGTCGGCTACCCCGCCGCGTTCGACCACTTGTGGCACCACTGGTACCTGCATCGCTTCACCGGGGGCGACCCGTGCGGCTTCGCGCCGCTCGACCTCAAAAGCTACGCCGCCGCGATGCTGCGCACGCCGTTCCGCCAGGCTGTCAAGCGCGCTTTCCCGGCGGCCTGGTTCGCCGGCGCCCCGCCGCACGACCACATCGCGCTCACGGACGCGATCGGTCAGGGCGCGATGGCCGTCAACATGCTGCGCGAGAGCTTCGGCCTGCCCCCAATCGCCTGATCACGGCAGTTCCAGCCCCTCGCCGGTCGGCATGCCGTCTGCGTCCATCTCGCCATATTCCAGTTCCGCGGTCACACCCGACCCCACATATGCCTGCCGCAGCGCGGCGAGGAAGCGAAGCGCTGGATCGAGGTCGTCGAACACCGTGCCTTCGATCAGGAAGTCGTGGCCCACGCCGCGCGAACCGAAGGAGCGTGAGCAGATCAGTGCGACCCGTGCATCCTCGAACGTCACCTGCTCGCCGGACAGCCGTTCCCGGCCCTGCAACCCCGGCTCGCCCAACCAGCGGCGCAGGCCGTCGAGCACGACCTCGAAATCATCCGAATTGATCACGCCGGTGAAAGTCACGTTCATATCTCGCTCCCGTCGCTCACGAGTGCACCACGGCCATCGTCGGTTTGAGGTCAAAGGCGCTGCCTTCCAAGACATAGGAGATCGAGTCGATACTCAGCTTTTTATAATCCTTTTCCAGGATCGGAATGATCGCCTTCAGGTTGCCCGTCACCGAGCGGCTTGAATGGAGGATGCCGCTGGTCATGTAATAGATGAAGTTGTTACGTTCCGTGTTGTATTTTTCAGGGTTGTCCTCGCAATCCTTGCAGACAACCATCAGCTGCACGTAATTCATGGCGCCAAGTCCCACCACCACCGGACCGTTCTTCTTCCCGACTTTCGTGCACAGTTTCTTACTCGTGGTGAAGTAGCGGCGCACCAGCACCGCATAGTCGTCGGGGGCGAGGATGATGGCCACGTCGATATCGCCCGCCGTCGGCTTGCGCAAGCTGGAACCCTGCACGCAGATCGTTCCCGCCACGCCCGCCCCCTTGGCGTTGATCTCGTCCACCAGGAGGTCGCTGAAAGCCGCGAACTCCTGCGCATTCTTGAACAGGTAGGGATAGCCCCTCGGCAATATGCAGGTCGCGTGGTTGACCATCTGCTGTTCAAGGAGGGCGGCGTTGATTTGTTTCTTGTCGCGCGAGGAGATGTACAGAAAGTCCTCGATCGTCCGCGCATCGAGCCCGAGCGCGTGCCCGACCGCGGTCAGCCGTTCCAGCTCCTGCGCGCTATGGGTGAGGGTGAAACCATCCAGCCCCTGCACGCGCGCGGTAACCCCGACGGTGATGCCTTGGTGACCGGGATTGGCCGGTAGGTTCTTCCCCAGGTTGTTTGGGGAGTCGGGCTCCGTCACCGGTACCTGAAGACCCATCAGTTGACCGGTCGTGCCGACATACTGCTGGACCTGCTGGCCGAGGCCCTGATTAGACATTGGGTTGGCTCGCGAGCGCCGCGCGCATCTCGCGCACCGCGTTGCCCCATGCTTCCCGCGCCGTGAACGCCACCCCGAACGGGTTGCGCTCCAGATGCGGCAGCACTTTATCGGTCGCGACGAAACTCTCGACATCGGCGAGCGCTGCCTTAAGCGCGCGCGCGGCGTCGGCGCGCTTCGCCGGAGCGGCGCCGCCATACTCACGCAACGCCGTCTGCAAAGGCACGAACAGCGAGCGGCTCAGTCCGATTAGCCCGCGGTCGGCGATCTCGGCGGAGAGCGGGTGATCGGTGCCGCGGAACGCCGCCTGAAGCGCGCTCACCTGCGCATCGACCGCATCCTTCGCCGCGACAAAGATGGCGTTGAGCGCGCCCGGTTCGGGGCACGAAACGTCGGGCTGGGCGTGGAAGTCGACGCCGAGCACGCGGCGCACCCACGCATGCTTCGCCTGGTCGTCAGCCGGGGGCATGCTTCAGCCCCGCCAGGCCCAGGCCAACCAGTTGCCGAACGACCGGACAGTCACCGGGCCAAATGCGGGCAAGTGCCCTTGCCGTACCGCCCCGATCGTCGCGGTGGCCTTTCGCGCCATTATTAAACAGATGTCGACCATACAGCTTCGAGGCGAGCAAGTTGTCACGCCGCGGTTGCCGAACCTGCCAGCCGTCGTTTGCCGAGATCCGCGCGTTGCTGACCAGCATGTGCAGAAAACTCCGAGGTTCCTGGACAATGCCCCATTCCGGAATGGTTTGTCGTGCGGTTTTGACCGAAAAAGCCCTCACCGGCCCCCTCCCACACCCGACCGAAATGAATGGTTCCAAGTGCGACTGCCCTTGGCGGAGATCCAAGAGGCAGCGCCTCTTGGTGGGTCCGGGGTGAATCCGCGTTGCTTCCGGTGCACGCGATTGCCCTGGAAGACTAGGGCCTGTAGTCATTTAGGGGCTTGCGGCGCGGGGAAAACATCGATTCATAGGGTGTCAGCCGATTTGGAGCTGACCAATGCGCCGCCACGCCCTTCGCGACGACCAATGGGATCGTATCGGAGACTTGTTGCCGGGACGTGAGGGCACTGTCGGTGTGACGGCGCAGGATAATCGGCGGTTCGTCGAGGCGGTGCTGTACCGCTAGCGGACCGGGATGCCGTGGCGCGATCTGCCGGAGCGGTTTGGCGACGGGGTCAAGGTGCATCGGCGCTTCAGCCGATGGGCGAAGTCTGGT
>DASRQX010000219.1:0-36269 GCA_035696165.1 Acetobacteraceae bacterium
AGGTCGTGCGCGGACAACACGGTGACCGGTGCGGCGAACGGCAGCGCGAACAGCACTGCGAGCAGGTTCGCCAGGCACGCCACCGGAAGCATTTTGACATCGCGTGAGTGCCTTGCCTCGACCGTCATCAGCGCGCTGACCAGCGTGGCGCCCACAGCGAGCAAGTCGTCCGAGCGCGAGCCCCGACTGTGTGGACCGCCCAACATCACCACCAATCCCAACATGGCGACGAGGCTGGCGACCAGCGTGCGTACGGCAGGGCGCTCGCCGAGCCAGGTCCAGGCGATCCCGGCGACGAGAACGGGCAACGCGGCGTAGATGGTCATCGCATTGGCGATGCTGGTGTTCTGCAACCCCGGCACGAACAGCGTGATAGCCGCGGCCGAATACAGTGTGACCAGCACGCCGCCGATCCCCATCCGGCGGACGATGCCGAGTGTGGAGCGCCCATACCGCCAGACCACATAGGCGCCGATGAACACCGTGCCGAATGCGCTCCGCCAAACGATGAAAGTCCACGGATCGAGCGTCAGCAGGCGGACGAACAGCCCGGCCGAACTCCAGGCGATTGTGCCAATCGTGACCCGCACAATGCCGCTGCGATGTTCGCCTGACGCTCTCAATACCGCCCTTGGCAGAGTCAACACCGATCAGGCGGTCATGGTCTCCGTGTTCATGCGGCCGCGGTCTCCGCCCGGCGCTCCGCCCGTTTGCGCGCGTGCGGGTCGAGGAAACGCTTGCGCAGTCGGATGGCGTTGGGCGTCACTTCCACCAACTCGTCGTCCTGGATATAGGCGATCGCCTGCTCCAGGCTCATCTTGCGCGGCGGCGTCAACAGCATCGCGTCGTCCTTGCCAGCTGCGCGGATGTTGGTGAGCTTCTTCTCCTTGATTGGATTGACCTCAAGATCGCTGCCGCGGCTGTTCTCGCCGAGGATCATGCCCTCGTAGACCTTCTCGCCCGGGCTGACGAACAGTGTGCCGCGCTCCTGGATGTAGAACAGTGCGTAGTGCACCGCCTCGCCGGGCTCGGTTGAGATCAGCGTGCCGTTGCGCCGCCCCTCGATCGTGCCCTTCCACGGCGTGTAGCCGGCGAACAGGCGGTTCATAACGCCGGTGCCGCGGGTGTCGGTAAGGAACTCGCCATGATAACCAATCAAGCCGCGGCTTGGGATCAGGAAGGTGATCCGCTGCTTGCCGGCACCGGACGGTCGCAGATCGGTCATCTCGCCTTTCCGACGGGCCATCTTGTCGACCACCACCCCAGCGTACGGCTCGTCAACGTCGATCAACACCTCTTCCATCGGCTCCTCGCGCGCCCCGGTTTCGGGGGCGTCGCGGGTCAGCACGCGCGGGCGGCCGATGGTTAGCTCGAACCCTTCGCGGCGCATCGTCTCGATCAGCACGCCAAGCTGCAGCTCCCCACGGCCGGCTACCTCGAATGCCTCGAACTCGTTGCTATCGGACACCTTGATGGCGACGTTGCCCTCGGCTTCGCGGTACAGCCGGTCGCGGATCTGCCGCGATGTGACCTTCTTGCCCGAGCGCCCAGCCAGCGGGCCGTCGTTGATGCGAAAGGTCATTGCTAGAGTAGGTGGATCGACCGGGATCGCCGGGAGCGGCGCGGCTAGCTCCGGTGCACCGATGGTGTCGGGCACGGTCGCCTCGGTCAACCCGGCGATGGCGATGATGTCGCCGGCCTCGGCTTCGTCGACCGGAACGCGGTCCAGACCACGGAACGACATCAGCTTGGTCAGTCGCCCGGTCTCCAGCACGCTGCCGTCCGCCCGCAATACCTTCAGCGGCATATTCAGCCTGGCGTGCCCCTGCTCGATCCGCCCGGTCAGTACGCGGCCGAGGAACGGGTCGGCGTCGAGGATAGAGGCAACCATGGCGAACGGCGCGGCCGCGTCCACCGTGGGCGCCGGCACGTGGCGCACCACCAACTCGAACATCGCCGAGAGGTCCTTGCGCGGCCCATCGAGCGTTTCGTCGGCCCAGCCCTGCCGGCCGGACGCAAATAGCATCGGGAAATCAAGCTGCGCATCGTCGGCGCCGAGTACGGCAAACAGGTCGAACACCTCGGTGTGCACCTCGTCGGACCGCGCGTCGCTGCGGTCGACCTTGTTGACCACGACGACGGGGCGCAGCCCGCGCGCCAGCGCCTTGCCGACCACGAACTTGGTCTGTGGCAGCACGCCTTCCGCTGCGTCCACCAGGACGATAGCGCCATCCACCATGTTCAGGATGCGCTCCACCTCCCCGCCGAAATCGGCATGGCCGGGCGTGTCGACGATGTTGATGCGGGTGTTCCGCCACAGCACCGAGGTGCACTTGGCCAGGATCGTAATGCCGCGCTCGCGCTCCAGGTCGCTGCGGTCAAGGGCGCGCTCGGCCACCTGTTGGTGCTCGCGGAACGAGCCCGACTGGCGCAGCAGTTGGTCGACTAGCGTGGTCTTGCCATGGTCGACATGGGCAATGATGGCAACGTTTCGGATGTTCATGGGATTCGCAGGAATTTGTGCGGCGCACACATAATGGACCGCAGCCGGGAATGCGAGGGGTTATCGGCGCAGGGCTGGGGAGATTGTGCGGGACCTGCGGTTATTATCACTCCTCATGCCCCTGTGAGGAGAACGGCCGCGGGCGGAAGGCGTCTACCGCAGCCCCCCCACAGTCCCACACCAAGGGCATACCGGCTGCCAGGCCACCTGCGTCGCGTGGCAGGACGTGCAGCGCCAGGTCGGATCGGGTTCCGCTACCAGCGCCTGTTGCAGTGCCTGCCGCCCCCCGTCGCCGTCGCCCTCGATCTCGGCGAGCAGCAGCCACAGGCGGCGCTGGTCCAGTCCAGCGGCACGGGCAGCGTCGACCTGGCGGCGTGCCTCGCCGGTCAGCCCGGCGGTCAGTGCGGCACGCGCTAGGAGGAGGCGACTTTCAACATGGTCGGGGTTGGATTCGGTCAGGCGTTGCGCCGCCTGGTATTGCCGGAGCGGCTCGTTGATCGGGCGCAGGGCAAAAGCGGCCAAATCAGGATGCGGTGCGCGCGCCCAACTCTGCCGGATCACTGCCAACGCGCGCTGCTCTTTGCCGGCCGCTCGCAATTGCATTGCATAGGCCAGCGCCGCCGGCACTAGCCCGGGATCTGCCTTCCATCCAAGTCGCGCCAGCCGCAACGCCGTGCCTGGATCTTGCGACGCATTGGCTGCCGCGGTCGCCAGCGCGGCCTTCGGCGCGTTGGCGTCGGTCAGCACCAGGGCACCCGACCAGTCGCCGGTCCGCACCGCCAGCCGTGCACGCTCGACGCGCAGCCACGATCCCCCCGGATGAGCGGTCTCTGCCTCACCGGCGAGATTCGCCGCGGCGGAAAAATCCTGCCGCGCCATCGCCAGGCGGAACAGCCCGCGCAGACCTAGGAACGCAGCATCCTTGCGCGCTGCCAGGGCACGGAACGCTGCCTCCGCGTCCGGCTCGCGCTCTGTCAGGCGGGCGGCCTCGGCTGCCAACAGTAGAGTCTGCGCGGTATCGCCCAGCAGGCGGCGCGCGCGGGCCGCCTCGCGGCGCGCGGCGCTGCCGTCGCCGACGGCCAGCGCCACCAACGCTCGAGTGACGGCTTCGTCGCCATGGGCACGATGCCGCTGTCGCCGCCAGGCACGCCAGACTCGCGGCAGGCGCAGCAATACGCCCATCAGCCGCACTACCACGTATAGCGTGATAAACAGCACGGCCAAGGCGGCCAGCGCGACCGGCGTCGAGGTGTCGATGCTGACACTGCCAACCTCGAAACTGAGATGCCCTTTCAACAGCGAGACCGCCCAGGCCGCCGCGACGGCCAGCGCCGCACCCGTCAAGATGACAAGCGCCCGCAGCATCACGTCTGCGTGGCCAGGTCGGCGAGCGCGGCGCGGGCGGCAAGGAGCTCGCGCACCTGACCGAGCCAGGGCGCCAGCGCTTGGGCGGCCGACCTGTTCAGGATGGAGGCGGCGGCGGCCGCTCCAGCCAGATCGCCCGCGTCTAGCGCGCTCTTTACGCGGGCAAGAACCCCGGCTGCTGGGTCACCGATCAGCACATGGTCGCCCTGGCGAATGGTGACCAGATCCTGGGCCTCGGCCCAGACACGTTCCAGAAAGGGCTCACCCGCGGCCGGGTGATCGGCGGCGAGGGCCGCCTGCGCCGCCGCCGGGAAGGCGAGGCGTAGCGCCGGCTCGGTCGGCGGCGCGGTGGTGGCGTAGCGGGCCAGCGCCGGCGAGGCACCCGGAAGCTCGCCAAGCGGCCGGCCGGCCGACAGTGCGACGAGGGCGGACTGGATGCGGGCGACCCGGTTGGCGCGGTCGGCGAGCTGCGCCGACGCGCCCGCGGTCTTCTCCAGCGTGGCCAGCCGTGCCTCGTCGGCCGTCAGCCGCGGTGCAAGGTTGTCGTTTGTGTTTGGTATGGCGGCCGCTGGCGGTCTTTGCTCCAGTGCTGCGATCCGCGCCTCCAGCGGCCCAAGGTCGGGTGGCGTGCTGGTTGCGGTTGCCGGCGCGGGATGGCCGGCGGCGACCGATGCCGGCCGGTGTTCGAGCACCGCCACGCGCGCCTCGATCGCCTGCACGCGTTGGTCGAGCGGGTTGGGCCCGGATGCGGGAACCAGCACGCGAACCCAGAGCGCGGCCTGCGCGACGGCGAGTATCAGGATCACGGCCGCGGCAAGCCACGGCAGGAGGGGGCCTATCGACTTGGACGCCAGCGCTGATGTGGGTGCGGGTTCGGGCGCCAGTTTGGGCATCGGTTCCGGTGCCGGTTCGGGCGTCGTCTCGGGTCTTGGCTTGGGCGCCAAATCCGGTGGCACTACGGGCTGCGCCGTGTCCGGCGGGGGCGTCTCGACAGCTTCGGTCATTGCAACAGCGCCAGCATGGCGTCCTGCGTCGGTTTCGCGGCGCACAGCACGCGCCGCCAGGGCAGCGCCTCTATAGCCGTGGCAGCGGGCACACCGATAGCGCAAGCGTCGACCCCGGCGACCGCCTCGCGCAAGCCCGCACCGATCAGCAGGCGAGCGAAGTGACTCGCGGTCTCCGCCGAGAAGAACGTCGCGGCGCGCAGGCTGCCCTCGCGCAGCGCCTTGGCGGCGGCTTCCGGCAGGGCGCGGGCGGGGACGGCGGCGTAGACGGCGCGGCGGATCACCCGGAACCCGAGCGCGCGCAGTGCGGCGGCGAGCTTCAGGCTTTGGCCGCGCCCCGCGGCGAGCAGCAGCGGCGGGCCGGCGGGATCGCAGCGCATCCCGGCCAGCGCGCCGAGTGCGTCGGCGTCACCGTCGGCGCTGAGCACCTGGGCGAAGCCAGCGCGCCGGGCCCGTTCCGCGCTGGCGTCGCCGACCGCCAACAACGGCACCTGATGATAGCCGGCCGGCAGGTGGTCGAGCGCGTTGCGGCTGGCGATCAGCACCGCCTGCAGCCGGTCCGCCCCGGGCATTGTCGATTGCGATGCCGCAGGCAAGGCGTGGATAGTCAGTAGTGGCGCGACTACGGGCCGCAATCGCAGTGCGGCAACGCGGGCGGCGGTGTCGGCAGCACCGGCTGCTGGCCTCGTGATCAGGACGCCGTCGCGAACTCGATCAGGCGAATCGGCCCGCTCAGTCAAACTGGACTCGCCGAGGCAAACCGGGCCTGCTCAGGCGAAGATGTCGCGCGGGCTGTCGGCGCGCAGACTGGCACCCAGTTCGGTACCAATTCGCGCGGCGTCGGCCACCGCACCGTGCAGCTGGCGCTTCAGCAGGAACGAGCCGTCCGGGCGCGCGATCAGTCCGCTCATGTGCAGTTCGCCGTTTGGCAGCAGCCGCGCGTAGCCGCCGATCGGCGTGCGGCACGACCCGTCCAGCGCGGCCAGCATGGCGCGCTCGGCGCTGGCGACGGCGCGCGCTTCCGGGTCCTCGATGGCGGCCAGCAGTTCGCGCAGCTCGGTGTCGCCAGCCCGCACCGTCACCCCGATAATGCCCTGGCATACGGCGGGCACCATCGCCTCGGCGTCCAGCACCAGCGCGGCGCGATCGCCCAGGCCCAGCCGGCGCAACCCGGCAAAGGCCAGCAGGGAGGCAGCGAAGGCACCGCTCGCTACCTTCTCAAGCCTGGTTTGCACGTTGCCGCGCAGCGTGGCGGTGGCCAGGTCGGGCCGCGCGTGCAGAAGCTGCGCCTGGCGGCGGACCGAGGCGGTGCCGATCACCGCGCCCGACGGCAAGCAGGCGTAAGGATCGGCCGGGTCCACGTCGTGGCAACCGGGGCCGAGGATCAGCGCGTCGCGCGGGTCCTCCCGCTTCAGGGTGCAGGCCAGGACGACGCCAGCGGGCAGCTCGGTCTCCAGGTCCTTCAGGCTGTGCACGGCGAAGTCGATGCGGCCGTCGGCCAACGCCTCGTGGATCTCCCTGGCGAACAGGCCCTTGCCGCCGATGTCGGCCAGGCGCGTGCCGGCCGCCTGGGTGGCGTCGCCAGTGGTGCGGATAACGTGCTCCTCGAACACCGGCTGGTCGCCGTACAGCGGCTGGCGCAGCACCGGGCAGAACAGGCGGATGCGGTCGAGGAACTCGCGCGTCTGGATCAGCGCGAGCGGCGACCCGCGGGTGCCCAACCGTAGTGGCAGCGCGGGGTCATGCGGCTTGGCGCCCCTGGCGTGGCGAGTGGCGACGGTCATGGAGCTGTCCTATTACCGCTGCGTGCCGGCGGTAAAGAGAGGATGACGACGAATGCGGCCGATTGCGGGGCCCGTTTTGGGCATCGAGAGCTCCTGCGACGAGACCGCAGCGGCCGTGCTGGATGGCGATGGTACTGTGCTGGCCGAGGTCGTACTGAGCCAGGAACGCGAGCACGCGCCGTACGGGGGCGTGGTGCCGGAGATCGCCGCACGGGCACACTTGGCGCATTTACCTGGGCTGGTGCGCGAGGTGCTGACTCGCGCCCGGCTGGGATTTGACGGGCTGGGCGGCGTGGCGGCGACCGGAGGGCCGGGGTTGATCGGCGGGCTGATCGTGGGCTCGCTTGTCGCGAAGGGTATCGCGATCGCGCGCGGGTTGCCCTACATCGCCGTGAATCACCTGGAGGCGCATGCGCTGACTGCACGGCTGCCCGGCCTGGTCGAGGGCGGTGCGCTCTTCCCGTATCTCCTGCTGCTGGTCTCTGGCGGGCATTGCCAGTGCGTGCAGGTGGCGGGTGTCGGCGCCTACACACGACTGGGCGACACGCTGGACGACGCGGTTGGCGAGGCGTTCGACAAGGTCGGGAAACTGCTCGGGCTGGGCTGGCCGGGCGGGCCGGCGCTGGAGCGATTAGCGGCGCGAGGGGATCCGGAGCGCTTTGGTTTTCCTCGGCCGATGCTTGGGCGATCTGGCTGCGATTTCAGTTTCTCGGGGTTGAAGACCGCTGCTGCGCAGGAGGTAGCGCGGCATGGGGTCGAGGCGCTGCCGCTGGCACTCGCCGCCGACCTGGCGGCTGGGTTCCAGCGTGCCGTGGTCGAGGTGATGGCGGATCGGGCCGAGCATGCGATGGCGATGACGCCGGAGGCAAAGCTGCTGGTGGTGGCTGGTGGGGTGGCGGCGAACGGTGCAATCCGCGCGGCATTGGCAGACGCGGCGGCGGCGCACGGCGTGCGGATGGTGGCTCCGCCGGTGCGGCTGTGCACCGACAACGCGGTGATGGTCGCGTGGGCGGGGATCGAGCGGCTGCGGCTGGGGTTGGGCGACGGGATGGAGTTTGCGCCGCGCCCGCGTTGGCCGCTGGAGGAGCTTACGGGCGGTGCGGGGTGAACTACCGCCACGCCTTCCATGCCGGCAATTTTGCCGACTGCATGAAGCATGCGCTGGTGGTCTGGCTGGTGCGCGCGCTGCAGCGGAAGGCGGCGCCGATCAGCGTGTTGGACACCCACGCGGGGGTCGGGACTTATGGTCTGTCCGCCGGCCCGGCTGAACAAACCGGCGAATGGCGGGCTGGGATCGGGCGCCTTCTGGACGATCCGCCGGCTGCGTTGGCCGACTATATCGGACTGGTGCGACAGCTCGGTCTTTACCCCGGATCGCCAGTGCTCATCCGGGGGGTGCTGCGCGCCGACGACCGCCTCGGCTGCTGTGAATTGCATCCGGGGGAATACGCCCCGTTGCGCCGCCGCTTCGCCCGCGACCCCGCGGTCGCGGTGCATCGTCGCGACGCATGGGAGGCGCTCGGGGCGCTGCTGCCGCCGCACCCACGGCGCGGGCTGGTGCTGATCGATCCGCCCTACGAGAGGCCGGATGAGTTCGCTGTGCTCGCGAAAGGCCTGGCGACCGGGTGGGCGCGGTTTCGCACCGGTGTCTTTGCCGCCTGGTATCCGATCAAGCATCGCGCACCGGTTCGCACGTTCTTTGCTGTTATGCGGCGGGCCGGCATACGTGACGTTGTCGCTGCGGAATTGTTGCTGCGGGAGCCGCTCGACCCTACGCGATTGAATGGATGTGGCATGCTGGTGATCAACCCGCCGTACCGGTTCGAGACCGACGCGATGCCGATCCTCGCGGCGTTACTCGACAGGCTGGGGATGCGCGAGGCGGGCGAGGGGGTGGAGATGATCCGGCTAGTCGATGAGTAGGGTCGTGGTGGTCGGTGCCGGTGCCTGGGGGACGGCGCTAGCGATTCAGGCCGCACGCGCGGGCAACGGTGTGATGCTGTGGGCGCGGGATCCGGCGCGCGCGGCGGTGTTGGCGGAGACACGGGAGAATCCGCGGCTGCCGGGGGTGAAGCTGCCTGATGCGGTTGAGGTGACGGCGACGCTTACTCCCTCCGCCCTTGAGGGGGAGGGCTCGGATGGGGGGGCGAGCCATCGCGAGGCGGGGCTTGACCCCCCACCCCAACTCTCCCCCTCAAGGCGGGAGGGGGAAGGTATACCCGGCGCCGTTCTCCTGGCGGTCCCTTTGCAGCACCTACGCGGCGTGCTGGTCCGCCTGCCACAAAACACCCCCCCGCTCGTCGTGTGCGCCAAGGGGGTCGAGACCGGCACGAACCTCCTGCCGCTCGAGGTGGCCGCCGAGCTGCACTCTGCGGCCCCCGCCGTCGTCCTCACCGGTCCCAACTTCGCCCACGAGATCGCCGCCGGCCTGCCCGCGGCGTCCGTGGTAGCCTGCACCGACGCCCTCCTGCGCGCCGAGATCATCGCACTGCTCGCCACGCCCGCCTTCCGCCTCTACGGCAACGACGACCCGGTGGGCGCGCAGGTCGGGGGCGCCGCGAAGAACGTCATCGCCATCGCCGCCGGCGCGGTGATCGGCGCCGGTCTGGGCGAGAACGCCCGTGCCGCGCTCATCACGCGTGGGCTGGCCGAACTGTCCCGGCTTGCCGTGGCACTCGGCGGCCGGTCCGACACAGTGTCCGGCCTGTCTGGCTTGGGCGATCTGCTGCTGACCTGTACCGGCGCCTCTAGCCGCAACTACAGCCTGGGCCTGGCATTGGGCCGAGGTGAGCGGCTTGCCGCTGTTCTGGGAGCCCGTGACTCGGTCACCGAGGGCGTTGCCACCGCGCCGGCCCTGCTCGCGCGTGCGGCTGGCGTCGACCTGCCGATCTGCGCCGCCGTCGCAGCCCTTGTGCAAGGCCGCACCACGCTACGCGCGGCCATCGACGCCCTGCTCGCGCGCCCCCGGCGCGACGAGTAGGCGCGGGCACCGTGCGGCGCAGCAAGCTAGGGCGGATCAGATCAGCGCGAGCGCGACCGCCAACCCGGCCAAGGCCGCGCCACCGCCGATCAGCCCAGCGACCAGGGTCAGCGCCCGAGCCCGCGTGACCACGGACACCGACGCCAGCACGATCGCGATCTGCAGCGCGCCGACCACCAGCTCGTACCGGTGGTACTCGTGGAACGCATGATCGCGCTGCTCCTTGATCTCCGCGGCGCGCTCCGTCAGCTGCTTCATCCCCGTGCCGCCTTCCTTGGGATCGTCGCGCAGCCGCGCCTCCTCGTCGCGCGCATGTTTGATCCGGGCCTGCACAGCGGGATCCGAGGCACCCGGCACGCTCTCCAGGACGCTTGCCTCGGTCGCCCGCACCGCGGCGAGGACATTCTTCGCCTGATAAAACGCCCAGTTGTCGGACAGCGTGACATGCTGGGTCAGGTAGGTGTTTTGCTCCACCTTCTCTCCCATCTCAGCCAGCGCCAGAGCCGCCGCCAGCGCGGCGATCAGCACCGCAATCCAGCGCGCCGAGTGATCGCCCTCACGCGATGCGGCGTCGTGGGCAGACTCCAGGCCCTCTTGCGCGCGTTCGATCGACTCGCTCATCCGATACTCCATTCGATCCGAACACCCCGATGCCATAGCGGTTGCCGCCTGTCATCGTGTCGTCCACGGGCGAGTGGTTCGCCGCGGCGGCTCCCGGGGTGGTTCGGCCGAGTGATTTGCGGTACGGCAACGCCAGTGGACTCGGAAGGCCCATGCTGCGAGGTGTACTGACGGTCGGTGGCTGGACCATGGCGAGTCGCGTCCTGGGCCTGTTGCGCGACATGCTGATGGCGGCGCTGATCGGTACCGGACCAGTGGCCGACGCGTTTTTCGTTGCCAACAAGCTGCCCAACCTGTTTCGCCGGTTGTTCGGCGAGGGCTCGTTCAATGCCGCTTTCGTCCCCGAATTCGCGGGTCTCCTCGCGGCCGAGGGACTGTCGCCAGCGCAGCTTTTCGCCCAGGAAGCCTTCGCCGTGATGGTCTTCTGGCTGGGCGCGCTGACCGTGCTGGGCGAAATCTTCATGCCCCAGGTGATGACTGTGTTCGCCCCCGGCTTCACCGCCACGCCGGAGAAGTTCGCCCTCGCGGTCGAGCTGGCGCGGATCACCTTCCCATACCTGATGCTGATCTGCCTGGCGGCGCTGCTGTCGGGCGTGCTGAACGGGCTGGACCGGTTTGCCGCCGCAGCCGGTGCGCCGGTGCTCTACAACCTGTTCTCGATCGCCGCGATGCTCGGACTGACCCCCTACGTTGCGACCGTCGGCCACGCGACAGCCTGGGGGGTGTCGGCGTCGGGCGTGGTGCAGCTCGGGCTGCTGGCTTGGGCGGTGGACCGAGCAGGCATCAAGCTGCGTGTTCCGCGCCCGAGGCTGACTCCACACGTGCGCATCCTGTTGCGACGCATGGCGCCGGGACTGGTCGGGGCGAGCGCCACGCAGCTCAATCAGGTGGTCGATGTGGTCATTGCCACGCTGCTGCCCGCGGGCACCGTGTCGCTGCTGTATTACGCCGACCGGATGCAGCAATTGCCGCTGGGCGTGATCGGCACTGCGGTGGGCACCGCGCTGCTGCCGCTGCTGTCGCGTCAGGTGCGCGGCGCCGATGCGGATCAGGCCATCGCCTCGCTGAATCGGGCGATCGAATACGCGTTGTTCCTGACCCTGCCGGCGGCGCTGGCGCTCGCGGTGTCCGGCTTTCCGATGATGTGGGTGCTGTTCGGCCGCGGCGCTTTCGACAGCGAGAGTGCCCGGCTCTCGGCCCAGGCGCTGACCGCCTACGCGATCGGCCTGCCGGCGGTGGTGCTGCTGAAGGTGCTGACCCCGGCCTTCTTCGCACGCGGCGACATGGCGACGCCCGTGAAGGTCGGCATGATCACCCTGGCACTGAATTTCGGGCTTAACCTGGTGTTCAACGCCGGCGCCGTGGCACCGGCAGATGCCCCGTCCTGGCTGCCGCGGCTGGAGCACATCGGGCCGCCGCTCGCCACCAGTGTCGCGGCGCTGTTCAACCTCATCAGCCTCGCGGTGCTGCTGGTGCGCCGAGGCCACCTGGTGGCCGATGCTCCGATGCGTCGCCGCCTGCCGCGCATGGCGCTCGCCGCCGGCGCGATGGCGGGCACGCTGTGGATCACCCAACGGCTGCTGTTCGCCCCTGGGGAACCCGGCACGGGACATGGGTGGCGTTGGGCGGCGCTGGCGGCACTGGTCTCGCTGGGTGGCGGTGCCTACCTGCTGGCCGGTCAACTGTTCGGCGCTTTCGACGCGCGCGACACGCTGCGCCTGCTGTCCCGCCGCCGCTTGCGCCGCCGCGATGGATCGGCCATCTCTCCGCCGACCAAACCCTGACGACTGGTCATCGATATGCGCAGCGGCAACAAGCTTATCTTCTCTGGCATCCAGCCGTCCGGCCTGGCCACGCTCGGCAACTATCTCGGTGCGATCCGCAACTGGGTCGCACTGCAGGACGAGCACGACTGCATCTATTGCGTGGTCGATCTGCACGCCATCACCGAGTGGCAGGAGCCGGCGGCGCTGCAACGCCAGACGCGAGAGATGACCGCGACGCTGCTCGCCTGTGGCATCAACCCACGCAAGCACCTGCTGTTCCTGCAATCGTCGGTCCGCGCGCACGCTCAGCTCGCCTGGATCTTCAACTGCGTCGCGCGGCTCGGCTGGCTGAACCGGATGACACAATTCAAGGACAAGGCCGGCAAGGATCGCGAGGGTGCCTCGGCCGGCCTCTATGTCTATCCCGACCTGATGGCGGCCGACATCCTGGCGTATCATGCCAATGCCGTGCCGGTCGGCGACGATCAGCGCCAGCACCTGGAGCTGGCGAACGACATCGCGCAGAAATTCAACCACGACTACGGCGTGGAGTTCTTCCCGGTTATCGAGCCGCTGATCACCGGGCCGGTGCCGCGCGTCATGAGCCTGCGGGACGGGACGAAGAAGATGTCGAAGTCCGACCCGTCGGATCAGAGCCGGATCAATCTCAACGACGATGCCGATACGATCGCGCTGAAGATCCGCCGTGCCAAGACTGATCCCGAGGCGCTGCCGAGCGAACCGCCGGGTCTCGCGAACCGCCCGGAGGCGCGCAACCTGGTGGGGATCTACGCCGCTCTCGCTGAAACCGATCAAGCCTCGGTGCTCCGCGAGCACGGCGACAAGGGGTTCGGTCCGTTCAAGGAGGCGCTGACCGCGCTGCTGGTCGACAAGCTGACGCCGATCGCGCGCGAAACCGATCGATTGCTGGCCGATCCGGATGGCATCGATGCCGTGCTGCGCGAAGGGGCCGCACGGGCGGCGGTGATCGCCGATCCGATCGTTGCGGAAGCCGAGCGGCTGGTGGGGTTCCTGCGCATCTGATCAGCGCGTGGAGCCGGCGAATGCCGCCAGGGCCCCGGCCGCCTGCCGTACGATGGGCGCCCACTCGCCAATCCGCGCCTGGCGGAAGATGCGTAGCTTCGGATACCAGGGATTGTCCGTTCGCCCGCTCAACCAACGCCAGCAATTGTCGTAGCGATCCAGCACGAACACCGGCTTGCCGGGCGCGCCGGGAAGATGGACCACCGACGTATCGACGCTGATGACAAGGTCGAGATTGGCAATGATTGCGGCAGTGTCGGCGAAGTCGACAACCGACGGCATCGGGTCGTACAGCTCCACTCCGCGCGGCGGCTCGCGCGCCTCGGACGCCCCTAGGGCCGGCCTGCACGCTGATGAACCGGACCCCCTCGATCGCCCCGAGCGGCGCGAACTCCGCCAGGGTCATGTTGCGCCGACCATTGACCGTGGCGAAGCCCGGAACTCCCGGGCGTGCCTGCCCGGCCCAGACCAGTCCGACCCGACACCCGGGGCCGCCTGGCAGCCGAGCGGCCCAGGTCCCGACAAGACCGGGATCGGCGGTGATGCAGGGCGTCTCCGCGGGAATCGTCGACAGCACTGTGCCGAAAACCTCCGGCAGGCTCGTCATCGGGCAGTGCCAGTCGTATGCTGGCGGCTCGCCATCCGGCTCCACCACGGCAACGACGCCCGGCAATCCTTCCAGCAGGCGATGGAGCACCCACGGGATGGCCAGACCGATGCGGGCACCGCGCGCCGCCAGCAACGGGATGTAGCGGCAGAATTGCAACGTGTCGCCGAACCCGCCTTCGTGCGTCAGCAGCACGGTGCGCCCTGCCAGCTCGGCCAGCGTGGCGAGCGCCGGCAGTAACCGAGCCCGCGGCAATCCAGGACACTCGGCCAGCGCAAGCCGCCAGGCATGGTCTCGCCACGCCTCGGCGAATAGGCCGGCACGCAGCAACGCCACCACGCGATTGACCCGTATGCGGGCGTCACGCGGGGGGCGCAGCAGCGCCTCGCCGTAGGTGTCGAGCGACTCCTCGAAGCGTCCCTGGACCTTCAGCAGCATGCCAAGATTGGCCCAGCCCAGCGCCGGCTCTGGATCGAGTGCCACGGCCCGCACCATGTGCGCGATCGCCGCGTCAAAGTCCCCAGGCTCCGCGCGCACCATACCCAGGCGATGCTGCGCGGCGGCATTGCCCGGTTCATCGCCCAGCAGCGGGGCCAGCACATCGGCGGCACCTGCCAGATCGTCACCCAGTTGCAGGCAATCCGCCCACATCAGGCGCAGCCTCGCATCGTCCGGTGTCAGGTCAAGACAGGCACGCACTTGCGTCGCAAACTCGGCGGCGCCCAGCACGCGGTCCAGATCCCGGCATGGATGCGCGTATGCGAACCTTGCCTCCGCCACGTCGTTCAGCGGCCTCGCAGCCGTCGCGACGTGTCCTAATGCCGCCAGCGCGAGGCTGCGCAGCAGCAGCGCGTCCGGGTCCACGGGTCTTCGGCGAGAAGGCGGGCGCAGGTCACCTCCGTCGCCACAAAACCGCCGGCCTCGAGCGTCGCAATCGCCTCCGCCAGCAATGTGCGCCGCGTCGCTCGGTCGATCGTCAGGGTCACGCCAACTCCCGCACCGGAAGGGTCCAGGCGTGAGTTTTCCGCCGATCGGGTTAAGGCCACGTTGACGCGGCCTGGATGTAGTCTGCCGCGACCGTCATGTCCTTGTGGCGGTCCGACGCCACCGCGTTCAGCACCAGCGACAGCACGAACGACACAACCAGATTCGCCACCAGGGACGACAATGCAATGTAGCAGGGGATCGTCTCGCCCAGGATGTGCAGCGCGTAGACGGCCGTGAAGCCGACCGAGGCCGCCATCATGGTCCCGAGCACCGTGCCGACCGCCCAGCCGACCAGCAGGGCCCAGCCGTTAAAGAAGCGGGTGAACAGCCCCAGCATCACCGCCGGTAGCGTCTGGATGATCCACACCCCGCCGAGAAGCTGCATCTGAATCGCGTACTGGAACGGGATGAAGAAGATGAACACCAGCGCCCCAATCTTGATCACCAGCGACATGATCTTGGCGGCCTGGCTTTCCTCGGCGTCGGTGCAGGTGGGCTTCACGAACTCGCGGTAGATGTTGCGCGTGAAGATGTTCGCGGTCGCGATCGACATGATGGCCGCCGGCACCAGTGCGCCAATCGCGATCGCGGCGAAGGCAACGCCGACGAACCAGGACGGGAAGGCGAACATGATCAGCGACGGCACCGAGAAGTTGTTGCCATAGCGTTTGAAACCATCGGCGAACTCCGGCAATTGCTGCACACCCGCCGCGATCGCCATGAAGCCGAGCAGCGCCAGCAGCCCCAGCAACAACGAGTAGGCCGGCAGCGCAGCCGCGTTGCGCCGGATCGTGCGTGCGCTGGAGGCACTCAGCACCCCGGTGATCGAGTGCGGATACAGGAACAGCGCGCAGGCCGAGCCGAACGCCAAGGTGGCGTAGGCGCTGAAGCTGCCCCAGGACCCCGCCGGCGGTGTCGCCAGCAGCAGCTTGGGCGACGGGATAGCGGCGAAGATCTTGCCGTAGCCGCCCAACTCGATTGGTACCACGATGATCGCGGCGATCACCGTCAGGTAGATCAGCAGGTCCTTCACCACCGCGATCATCGCCGGCGCGCGCAGGCCGGAGGTGTAGGTAAACGCCGCCAGAATGACGAACGCGATGATCAGTGGCACATCGCCGATCCAGCCCGCGGTCTCGACCCCCATGGCGCCGATCACCACCTGCATGCCAACCAGCTGCAGTGCAATATACGGCATGGTCGCAACCATGCCGGTGATAGCGATGGCCAATGCCAGCCAGCGATTGCCATAGCGGCCGCGCACGAAGTCGGGCGAGGTGACGTAGCCGTGCTTGTGCGCCACCGCCCAAAGCCGCGGGAACACCAGGTAGACGATCGGATAGACCATGATCGTGTACGGCACGGCGAAGAAACCAATCGCCCCGGCCCCGAACATCAGCGCCGGCACCGCAATGAAGGTGTAGGCGGTATAGAGGTCGCCCCCCAGCAGGAACCAGGTGACCCAACTGCCGAAGCGCTGCCCGGCGAGACCCCATTCATTCAGCAGGCCGAGATCTCCCTTGCGCCACCGCGCCGCGAAGAACCCCAGCCAGGTGACAAACAGGAAGAGCGCGACGAAGACGATGATGGCGGTCCAGTTCATCGCTTGCCCCGCTCAGTGCTCGGCTCGGTACACGACAAGGATCAGCAGCGCGCCCAACATGATCCAGAGCAACTGATACCAGTAGAAAAAGGGTACCCCGAACAGCATCGGCTCGACACTGTTGTAGAACGGCACCCACAGCACCGCGATGAATGGCACCAGCAGCAGCAGCCGCGCCCAATGATGCGCGCGATGTTCAGGCTTTCGCCCAACCGGCTCTATCGCCATGGATCGTCCCCCCAAATTCTTCCTCGCTGAGTAACGCAGAAACAGGATTGCAACAATCCGCGCGTGCCAAGGCAACGTGGGACCCGCACTCGGAACACGACCCTGTTCACCTCGCCCGCTGCAGACTGTTGCTTGGGGTAGCCACCGAGAATTCCGCATTGGCCCGCTTCACCCCCGGCCCGGCGAGCGCCAGCCACGCGCGACGGCACGGCGGCCGCCCACCGGCGGCGCCGGCGCCAGGGGCACGCCATTCTCACCGGCGGACTGTTGCATGGGGTCGCTTCCGAGAATTCCGCATCGGCCACCGTCACCCCGGCCCGGCGGGCGCCAGCCACCCGCGACGGCACGGTGCCTGCCCGCCAGCCGTGCGGGCGCCCGGAGCAAGCCGCTCTCACCAGCAGACTGTTGCATGGGATAGCCACCCAGAATTCCGCCTCGGCCACTTTCGTCTCGGCCGGGCAAGCGCCAGCCACCCGCGACGGCACGGTGCCTGCCCGCCAGCCGTGCCGGCGTCCGGAGCACGCCGTTCGCGCCGGCAGACTGTTGCGTGGGGTAGCCACCCAGAATTCCGCCTCGGCCACTTTCGCCTCGGCCGGGCGAGCGCCAGCCACCCGCGACGGCACGGTGCCTGCCCGCAGCCGTGCCGGCGTCCGGAGCACGCCGTTCTCGCCGGCAGACAGTTGCATGGGGTAGCCACCCGGAACTCCGGATCGGCCACCTTCACCCCGGCCCGGTGAGCGCCAGCCACCCGTGACGGCACGGTGCCCGCCCGCCATATCAGGCGACACGCAAAACTGGCTCGGAAACTGGCCCAGCTTGCAACGTCGCCACCCGCCCAGATCCGGATGTCGCTTGACACGCCAACCGTGCCGGCGCCCGGAGCACGCCGTTCGCGCCGGCAGACTGTTGCACTGGGTAGCGACTGAGAACTCCGCATTCCGTGTTCCCCAGACCGAACAGCCGGTCGATAGTCCCGCCCCGGCGGAGGCCGGCGCCAGGCACCCAACCCGGTCCGCGCCCTCACTCCGACTCGTGATGCGAGGTCGCCAGCGTCGCGCGGCGCACGGTTCCACAGCGGGTCGTCGTGCAGTTGGGTGGCAACCTGCCCAGCATCGCGACAACGGCACCGCGACAACGGCGTCCGGGACGGTGACGGAGCAGGCTGCCGGGATCTGGGTCATCCGCGATCCTAGTACCTCGTGAGTTAGTTATTTGGCGTTACATCAATACGTTCACCGGCGTCACGAAAACCGCCGCGGCAGGCCCGCCCCGTGCGCTGCCAACCGCCAAGCCAAGCCGACCGCAACGGCAAACGCCCAGGCCGCGAGCGTGGCGCCGCGCGGCGTTCACTACCGCCAGCGTCGGCCACCCGGTCGAGGCAAGGAGCAAACCTCGGACCGGCACAATCGGTGTGCGCAGCCGGGCCGTTGGGTCGGGGCCGGTCCACGCGCGCGATGTGCCGGCTGGCCCAGTTGCGTTGGATTGCCGTTCAATCCCTACCAGGCCGGCGGCACATGGGCGCAAGGCCGTCCGCCAGCGAGTTGGAACCCAATGCGCGGGAAGCAGGCAAGGACCCGCAGACCACACGCAAAATCGTGCGCGGCAGCCGTCCGGAGACTCGCCCGATGACGAACGGCGATGCTCCACCTGGCCGCTTTCGGAGCCCGAGCCAACGATCGCCACAATGGCGCCAGAAATCAATTGGTTGCGCATGCCATCAGAGTTTTGCACAAGATATTGCGTGCCGCCAACTCTTTGACGTTGACGCATCCAACTGGCGTTGGCAGGGTGGAGTGGTGCAAAGTGATACCCATCCCCGCATGAAGATTCGAGTCCGCGGCCGGTCGTTTCTGGCTTTCGTTATCGCGCCGCAGCCGCCGCTCGACGCGTGGCTCGCCGAACTCGACGCACAGATCGCCCGCTCGCCCGGCTTTTTCGAAGCGCGTCCCGTCATTATCGACATGGCCGCCATCACGGCCGTGGAGCGCGGCGCCGGCACGTTGCTCGACGACCTCGACAAACGCGGCATCAGCGTCATCGACGTCGAGAACGCGGCCGCGGTGCCAGGGGCCGATCCGTGGCGGCGGCCGCTGGTGGGCGGTCGCAATGCGGGCGAGATCGAAGTCGGCGACAGCGAACGCGGGCCCGCGTCGCCATTGGAAACCCCGCTGGAAACATCGCTGGTCATCGCCGAACCGGTGCGATCCGGCCAATCGGTGCTGTTCATCAAGGGCGACGTCACGATCATCGGATCGGTCGCGTCGGGGGCCGAGGTGTTAGCGGGAGGCTCGATCCATATTTACGGCGCGTTGCGGGGCAGGGCGGTGGCGGGCGCGATCGGCAGGTCAAATGCCCGCATTTTCTGCCGCCGCTTCGAGGCCGAGTTGGTCTCCATCGACGGATTCTACATGACCGCCGACGACATGGATCAGGCGCTGCGAGGACGCGCGGTCGAGATCCGGCTCGTCGGTGACGCGATCATGGTATCGCCACTCAGGTAAGACGGAAAGGGAGCACATGGCCAAAGTAGTGGTGGTGACCTCGGGCAAGGGGGGAGTGGGGAAGACCACGTCGACGGCCGCCCTCGGGGCTGCCCTGGCACAGAACGGCGAAAAAGTCGTGGTCGTCGATTTCGATGTGGGCCTGCGCAATCTCGATCTCGTGATGGGGTCCGAGCGCCGCGTGGTGTTCGACATGATCAATGTCATCCAGGGCGATGCGAAGCTGGCCCAGGCGCTGATCCGCGACAAGAGACTGGAAAATCTTTCGTTGCTGCCGGCCTCGCAGACACGCGACAAGGACGCGCTGACCGGCGAGGGCGTCGCGCGGATCGTGGCCGAGTTGCGCGACAAGTTCGACTGGGTTCTGTGCGACTCGCCAGCTGGGATTGAGCGTGGCGCGACACTGGCAATGCACCACGCCGACATCGCGATCGTGGTGACCAACCCCGAGGTCTCCTCGGTGCGCGACAGTGATCGCATCATCGGCTTGCTGGACAGCAAGACGGCAAAGGCCGAGCGCGGCGAACGGATCGAGAAGCATCTGCTATTGACACGTTACGATCCCGTGCGAGCCGCGCGGGGCGACATGCTGAAGGTCGAGGATGTGCTGGAAATCCTGTCAATTCCCCTCCTCGGGATCATTCCGGAGAGCCAGGAAGTCTTGCGCGCCTCCAACATCGGCTCGCCGGTAACGCTAAGCGCGCCGATCAGCCCGCCGGCGCGGGCCTATATCGATGCGGTCAAGCGTCTCCGCGGCGAGAAGCTGGATGTCGCCGTGCCGGTCGAGCGCATTGGGCTGGTCAGCCGCCTGTTCGGACGGAGGGTAGCATGAGCGGCATCTTCCAGCTTTTCAGGCGTCGCCCGACCGCCAACGTAGCGCGCGAACGGCTGCAGATCTTGTTGGCCCATGAACGTGCCTCCGTGGGGCAAGAAGGCCTTGTGGCAACCCTGCGGGAAGAAATTCTGGCGGTGATCGCCAAACACGTGACGCTCGATCGCGACAAGGTGCAGGTAAAGCTCGAACGACAGGACGAGACATCAATTCTCGAGATCGAGGTCGAGATGCCCGCGATGCCGCAACCGCGCGTGGCGCTGAGTGCGTGAATTTGCCAGGCCGCAGCACGCACCCGCGCCATAATGCCAGGCGGCGAAACGATTGACCCGCCGACGGTCCCCCGTCATACCGCCGAAGGCCGGTATCCACAACTTGTCTTCGTCACAGCAAAGAAAGTCGTGGATGCCGGACCTTCGCCCAGCATGACGGGTGCGACGCCGGTTGGTCAATCTTTACGGCCGGTAGTATAACACCTCATCCAGAGGCACCTATTCGTGTTCGCGACCAATCGGAACGGCAGTGTACCAATAGCGGCTCGGAGCGCCATCTCTGACCGGCGTGATCTTCCGCAAGGCAACCAACGCTCCGCGCGTCGCGTGCGGGCCGACCTCCAAACGCCCCTGCTCGGCGATTGACCGGAACGGCAGAAGCCAAATACCGTCCTCCCATAAAGTCACAGCCGCGATTGCAGCGGGAGGCACGCATGACCACAGCCAGCGAAGGCCAGGAACTCACCCGGGTCGGTCCCGGCACGCCGATGGGCGAGCTGATGCGGCAGTATTGGCTTCCCGCGGTCAAGTCCTCGGAACTGCTCGCCGGTGGCGATCCATTGCGTCTGATGCTGCTCGGGGAGAAGCTGATCGCGTTCCGCGACACGATGGGACGGGTGGGTGTGATGGACCACCGCTGTCCGCACCGCTGTGCGTCACTGTTCTATGGCCGCAACGAAGAAGGCGGCATGCGCTGTGTCTACCACGGCTGGAAATTCGCCACCGACGGGCAGTGCCTGGAACAGCCCAACCTGCCGCTGGAACAGGATTTCAGTGCCAAGGTGCGCGCCAAGGCGTATCAGGTGACCGAGCGGGCCGGCGTGATCTGGGTCTATATGGGCGCGCGCGCCGAAGCGCCGCCGATGCCGCGGATCGAGGCGACGTTGCTGCCGGACAGCGAACTCACGCTGAACTTCACCCAGCGCGAATGCAATTGGTTGCAGGCGCTGGAAGGCGACATCGACACCTCGCATTTCAGTTGGCTGCATGTCGGTTCGGTGCGGCCCGAGCAGGTCGATGCTGATAACTGGCTGCAATATCAGGTAGCCAATCGGGCGCCCGAGTATCAGGTCGGGGATACCGAGTGGGGCACGATGTATTGTGCGTTCCGCCCGGCGGAGAACGGCCAGACCTACTGGCGCTTCGCACATTTCGGCTTCCCGTTCTGGACGTTCATTCCGCAGGGCGACTTCGCGGATCGGGTGATCGCCCGCGCCTGGGTGCCGATGGATGATACGCACGTGATGTTCGTCGGGTTCTCCTGGAAGCAGGCATCGCGCACCGCGGTGCTGAAGGGGGGCGAACAAATTCCAGGCTCGACGCCGGCGCCGGACTATCAGCCGAACACCACCGACTGGTTTGGCCGCTGGCGCCCGGTGCAGAACGCGGCCAACGACTATCTGATCGATCGTGACGCGCAACGCAACGACCTGATCTACACCGGCATCACGCATATCGCGATGCAGGACCAGGCGATCACCGAGAGCATGGGCGAGATCGTCGATCACACCTGGGAACACCTCGCGCCGAGCGACCAGATGATCACCCGTACACGCCGCCGTCTGCTGATGGCGGCGCGTGCGTTGCATGACAAGGCGGTTGTGCCGCCCTGCGTCGATGCGCCGGAACTGTTTCAGCAGGTGCGCAGCGGCGAGTGTGTGCTGGTCGCTGCGGACTGGCAGGCCGCATATGCCGAGCGGTTGCACCAGGCGATCCATCCGCATGCGCTGAAGGTGGCGGCGGAGTAGCCAGGATCCCTCGCCGCCGGTCTGCCTTCGTTCAGGCCGTCAGGCGCGCGGTGAATCGGCGCTGGCGCCACTGCATCAGCCGCCAGGCACACTTCGCGGACAGATCCGACAGGCGGCCGCGCGGTGACAGGCCGACCGCCTTGAAGATCATGCCCATGCCGCGCTCGATGTGGCGGAACCGATAGAACGCCATCGCGCGGGCCATGTAGCTGGCGATACAGCGACCGTGCTCGTAGGTCAGGTCCGCGGCCTCGTTGCCGCAGTGCCATGCGTAGGCCAGCTCATCGTCCTCGCTTTCGCCGACCCGACCGGCGGCAATCGACAGGCGCCGCAGGAAGCCGATCCGCTCGCGTGACAGATAGCGTCGCATATGGTCGTAGAACAGCTTGTAATGGCGGAACTCGTCGGCCGCGATCAGCCGGCAAATCTCGCGCAGCACAGGTTCCTCGGTCGCCTCGCCCAGCGCGGTGTAATAGGACGACGTGCCGGTCTCCACCATGCAGCGTGCGATCAACTCGCCGGTACGCGAGCCGCGGATCGAGCCTGCGGCGTCCAGCGGCAGGTGGTAGCCGGCACGATACCGCGCGAAGGCCGACTGATAGTCCCATGATGGGTCAACCAGGCTCGCCCAGCGGCCCAGGGCGTCGCCGTGCTGCACTTCTTCCTCCGCCCAACGGTTGACCGCCTGCTGGAAGTCCGGATCGTCGGCGAACACCCGATTCAGATACCGCGCATAGTCGGTGCCGTTGCGTTCCACCATCGCCGCGGCCTTGACCAGGGGCACCACCGCTGGGTCGACCTTGGCCGGCTCGAACCGGTCCCACGCGACCTGGTCGATATGCCAGTGCTTCATCGCAACCCCGAGGCTGTGTTCGCTCCCGCGCGGTTAGATATACCACATCATGGCGTGGACAAGCTGCTGTCGGGGGGCGCGCCCTCTTCTCCCCCTCCCGTTGAGGGAGGGGGTTGGGGGGAGGGGTCGGTGCGGTACGTCGCTGCTGCGTTGCGACCCCGGCACCAACCCCCTCCCCCAACCCCTCCCTCAAGGGGAGGGGAGAATATTACAGCATAGATTCCATCACGTGCTCATGTACCCGCCGTCAACGTTATACGCAGCTCCGGTAACATAAGACGCACGGTCGGAGCACAGCCAGGCGACCATCTCGGCGATCTCCTCCGGCGTGCCCATTCGATGGAACGGCACCAAAGCCATCAGTTCCTCGCCGCGCCGGCGCATCGTGTCCTCGGTCATGCGGGTGCGGACGTAGCCGGGACACACCGCGTTCACCCGGATATTGGCGTCGGCGTATTCCAGCGCGGCGGTCTTGGTCAGGCCGACCACACCGTGCTTGGCGGCGACATAGGCCGACGAGGTGCGCAGGCCGACCAGCCCGGCAATCGATCCGGTGTTGACGATCGCCCCGCCACCCTGCGCCACCATCTGCGGCAACTCCGCGGCCATGCACAGCCAGACGCCCTTCAGGTTGACCGCGATCATGCGATCGAACGCGGCCTCGGACCATTCATGCGTCTTCTTGCCCGCCGCATCGACCTGGAAGCCGGCGATCCCGGCGTTGTTGAATGCGCAATCCAGCCGCCCGTAGGCGGCAACCACGGTCTTGATCATCGCGGCGACCTGCGCGGCATCGGTCACGTCGGCGTTCACCGACATGGCCTGGCCGCCCGCCGCGTTGATCAGCGCCACCGTCTCGGCTGCCGTTTCCGCAACGAAATCGCTGACCGCGACGCGCGCGCCCTCACGCGCGAAGATCAGCGCGGTGGCGCGACCTATGCCGCCGCCGCCGCCGGTGATCAGCGCTGATTTGCCGTCCAACATCCCCGCCATCGTTGCCTCCTCGGTTTGTCATCTTGCGACACGCCATGCACCCGCTCGCGCGCGCCATGACCCATCATACCGGGATTCTTTCAATCCCGCGCCAGTGGCGCTAGACTCGCACATGGCACATTGGGTCAGCCACCAAAATGCGGGAAGAGATTCAGGCCTTTAAGCGCGAGCGCATCCTCCAGGAGGCGGTCGCGCTGTTCTATGCAAACGGCTTCACCGCCACCACGCTGGATGACATCGCCGCCGCGCTGGGTGTGACCAAGCCGTTCATCTACACCCATTTCCGCAGCAAGACAGAACTGCTGGCGGCGCTGTGCACGCCGACCATCGAGCTGTCGCTGGGAGCGGTGGCGAACGCGGCCAAGGGACCGGGAACGCCGACCGAGCGGCTCTGCCGCGCGGTGATCGACTTCACCAAGGTGGTGCTGCAACGCCAGGCGAACATCGCGATCTTCTTCCGCGAAGAAAAGCATCTGGCGCCCGAAGCCTTGGCCGAGATCACCGCGTTGCGCAAGCGGTTCGACCGAACGCTGTCGAAGCTGCTGACCGAGGGTGTCGCCGCCGGCGAGTTCGAGGTCGTGGACATCAGCCTCGCGGCGCTGGCGATCGGCGGGATGATCAGTTGGGCCTACACCTGGCACCGGCCGAACGGACGCCTGCCGCTTGACGAATTGTGCGCGCGGATGTCGGAGTTGGCGCTGCGGATGGCGGGCGTGCGGATGCGGCAGGCGGCCAAGCTGTCTGCCTGAGCAGCGAGTATTGCAAAAGCAAGGGAGGATACCGCGATGGGTAAAGGCCTGCTGTTCGCGTCGTTCGATTTCTCCGGCGCGCACGAAGACGAGTTCCACGACTGGTACGATCTGGAGCACGTCCCGGAACGCCAACGCGTGCCGGGGTTCATCAACTGCGAGCGCTGGATCGGCGACGAAAACCCGAAACTCGCAGTCGCCACCTACGATCTGGACATGCCGTCGGTGCTGCGCAGCCCGGCCTATCTAGCGATCGGCGGCAACAACCTGTCGGTATGGTCGAAGCGCGTGACCGCGATGTGCCAGCGCATCATGCGTTACGAGGGCGAGCAGGTGCTGCCGGGCGACGCCACGTCTCCGCCGGGCGCGGGTGCGTTGCTGGCCGTTGCGATAAATGTCGATCCGTCCGTGGAACACGAGTTCAACGAGTGGTACAACACCGAGCATCTGCCGCAGCTTGCCGCGGTGCCGGGTGTGCTGGCTGCGCGGCGCTACAGCGGAACGGGTGAGCGCAAGTATCTCGCGCTGTACAATCTGACGGATCTGGACGTTTCGCAATCGGACGCATGGCGCAAGGCGGCGGACACGCCTTGGACGCAGCGCATGCGCCCACAGTTCCGCGACCTGCTGATCCTGCGCTGCAAGCGCTACAAACGCGCCAGATAAGTCACTCCTAACTTTTTCTCCCCCTCCCCCTGAGGGAGGGGGGCGGGGGGAGGGGTATCGCGGCACAAGGCCGAGCGGCATTGCGGCGCAGGCCTTAAGTGCGGTCCCCCCCGCAACGAGAGGCGCAATCCGCGCCCAGCCGCCCCACTACCCCACCAGCCCCTTAAACCGGCCGCGGCGGTGGCCGCAGTGCCTTACCCAAAACCGCCGCCATCATGTCAATCGCCATGCCGGCGGCACGAACGATCCGACCCATGCTCATGAAGCCATGGATCTGATCGGAGAAATGCAGGTGCGTCACCCGCACGCCCTCGCGCTCCAACCGCCGCGCATACTCAACCCCCTCGTCGCGCAGCGGATCACAGGAACAAGTCAGCACCAGCGCCGGCGCGATGCCCGACAGATCGGCCGCGCGCGCCGGTGACGCACGCCAGTCGATGACATCAGCCGGTCCGCGCATGTAATGATCAATGAACCACTTCATCGTCGTCGAGGTCAGCGGCACCGTCTGCGTAATCGTCTGCGACGACACCGTGGTCATCGCCATGTCGGTCGCCGGATAGACCAGCAACTGAAACGCCAGTGGTGGCAGCGTGCCGTCACGCGCCATCAGCGCCATCACCGCCGCAAGATTGCCGCCGGCCGAGTCGCCACCGACCGCGACATACGCCGGATCGATCTCGAGCGCCCCCGCCTGTTCGATCACCCAACGCGTCGCCGCCGCACAGTCATCGACGGCGGCCGGGAATTTGTGCTCCGGCGCCATCCGGTAATCGACCGAAACGACGGCACAATGCGCCGCATTGGCGAAATGGCGGCACACCGCATCGTGCGAGTCGAGGCTGCCAAGCAGCCAGCCGCCGCCATGATAGTACACCATGGCCGGCAGCACCTGCCCAGCTTCCGCTCCGGCCGGCCGATACAGACGTAACCGAATGGCACCGTGCGGCCCCGGGCAGGACAGCTCGCGCGAGACCGCGACCGGCTGCGGCTCCGGGCCCAGCACCGCGCGGCTCGCGATATAGGCCTGGCGTGCCTCATCCGGAGTCAGCGCCTCGAACGGCGGCCGTCCGGCCAGGCGGATCATGTCGAGAATGATCTGAACGTCCGGGTCGAACGTCATGCCGCGGTCCTTCTCTTCTGGTTCGGTGTCAATCTTACAGGATTATACCAACCGCCCGAAAGATTGACCTACCAGCGCTGTCCCCCACTCCGTCATTCCCGCGAAGGCCGGTATCCACGACTTGGCTTTGTCGAACCAAAGAAAAAGGCGTGGATTGCCGGCCCACGGCCTCGCCGGGGCACGCTTCGCCGGCATGACGGGGGTAGCACCGAAGAGTCGGTCATTCGGACACCTGATATTAAGCCGTCCACCCAAGAATCGCGTCAGCCACCGCCTTCGGCTGGTCCAACTCGGCCAGATGGCCGGCGCCCGCGATCACCTGGATCTCCGTGGGCCCCTCGATCCCTTTGGCGATGCGGTCGGCGTAGCTGCGCGGCATGACCTGGTCCTGCTCGCCCCACAGCAGCAAGGTCGGCGCGGTGATCAACCCCAGCCGCTTCTCCAGCCTGGTGTTGCCGAGCGGCCAGAAGATGCGCGCCGCCGCCTCCGCGGCGCGGGTCTGCTCGATCGGCCACTCGATCGAGTTGGCGCCCTCCGGCGCCGTCTTCAGCGCGGTCCAGATTGCCGGATCTGCGCACATCAGGCCGGGCACCGCGTCGGCGCGCTGCGCCCACGGATCAGTCGGCGGATCGCTCTCGTCGAACAGACCGAACGGTGCGATCAGCGCCAGCCGACGCACCGCGTCGGGCCAAATCGCGGCAAACTCGGCGGCCAGCGCGCCACCCACCGAACTGCCGACAAGATCGGCGCCGATCAGGTCCGACTTCGCCAGGATCTCGCGCACCGCCAGCATCCAGTCGAGTTGCGTGTCGAGCACGCTATGGCCGCGATCGCCGCCGGGAAACCCGGGCAGCGACGGCACGATCACCGTGCGGCTTTTCGCCAGCTCATCGATAAACGGAACGCATCGCGGCAGCCCGCCGAACCCGGCCAGAAAGCCCACGCGCGGGCCACTGCCTTTGCGCCAGACGCGGGTGGCAAAGCCGTTGACGTCGATGGTCAACGTCTCAAGATCGCTCACTTGCGGCTCCCGATCAAATCGCGAGGGAATCGGTCTATTCGGCGGCCAGCGACGGCATGAAAGCCGGGACCGCCGCGCGCTGTCCCGTCTCCATCGGCTGCGGCCACCAGCGGTCGTTCCATTCCGAGAACAGGCCCTTCATCTTCGGCATAACCTTATCGGCGAACAGCCTGGTGTTGTACTTGGCCAGCTGCTTGCTCATGTTGCCGAACTGCAACAGCAGCATCAAGTGGCCGACATTGAGGTTGACCGCGACCTCGCGCAACTGCTCGACGACCTCATCAGGCGAGCCGACGAGGACGTAGCCCTTGCCGACGATCGCGTCCATCTCGCGCGCAACGGAGGCGAAACGTTCGCCGGCGGACCTGCCGCGCACGTTGGCATCGGCGGCCTGCTTGATCTGGCTCTCGATGCCGGCGCGCTGGCTGCCCTCGCTGGTGTAGCCCGGCGGCGTCGCCCAGCGCGCATCGACGTGCAGGCAGCGACCATAGAAATATTCCGCCGCCTCGGCGTAAAGCTCGAAGGCATGCTGGCGGCTTTCGCCGACACCAACGAATTGCAGGAAGCCCGCCTGGTACGGATTGCGGTCCTTGCCCAGGCGCGACATTTCGTTCCAGAATCCGTCCATCGTCGCGCGCCCCGCCTTGTAGCCGTAATACGACAGGTAGCAGTAGACGTAATCCATCTCCGCGCACCACCGCCACGTCTCGACCGAGCCGCCGCCCGGCACCCAGATCGGCGGATGCGGACGCTGGATCGGCCGCGGCCAGATGTTCACGTAGCGCTGCTGGTTGAAGCGGCCGTTGAAGGCAAACGTGTCCGGCTCCTCCCAGGCGCGCACCACCAAATCGTGCGCCTCCAGATAACGTTGCCGAAGTTGACTGGGGTTCTGACCATAGGCGTAGCAGGTGTCCATCGGCGTGCCGAGCGGGAACCCGGCAATCAGCCGCCCGCCCGAGATCACGTCGATCATCGCGAATTCTTCCGCGACGCGGGTCGGCGGATTGTACAGCGCCAGCGAGTTGCCCATCACGCAAATCGCCGTGTCGGTCGTGCGCCGCGCCAGCGACGACGCGATCAGGTTGGGCGAGGGCATCAGGCCGTAGCCGTTGGAGTGGTGCTCGTTCACGCAGATCGCGTCAAAACCGCACTGCGCGGCATATTCGAGTTCGTCCATGAAGTCGTTGTACATCAGATGCGCGCGCTTCGGGTCGAACAGCGAGGAATGAATATCCACCCACACCGATGGATTGGCGTCGCGGAAATCGTCCGGCAACTCCGTGTACGGCATCAGGTGGAACCACATCAGCTTCATGCGCTGCGTCTCCCTCCGGGCATATGATAGGGTAGCGCTACTGATCAGTAGGATCAACATACTGCCGGGTGTCAACCGGGGCACATGCGATGTCGGACCAAGCCGTATCACTGGTCGATCATGATCCCACCTGGGCCGCTCAGTTCGCCCAGCAGCAATCGCGACTCACCGTGTTGCTGGAGCCCTGGCTGGCCAAACCGATCGAGCATGTCGGGTCCACGTCCGTCCCGGGATTGCGCGCCAAGCCGATCGTTGACTTGTTGGCGCCGGTCACGTCGCTGGCGTCCGCGCAGGCGGCAATTTCCACGCTGGAACAGGATGGCTGGTTGTTCTGGCCAGACGATCCCAATCGCCACTATCGGCTATGGTTCCTGCGGCCGCGGCCAACCATGCGCACGCATCACTTGCAAGTCATCGCCCACGACCACGTGGCGGCACGTGCCTTGATCACATTCCGCGACGCGCTGCGCGACGACCCGCATCTGCGGCAAACATATGCCTCACTCAAGAACGGTTTGGCCGAACGGCACCAGACCGATCGGAACGCCTATTCAAACGCCAAGACGGACTTCGTCCGCTCGGTGTTGCAATCCAGGGGTATTACCGATCTTCCGCGCACTCCGGTCTGATGCTCATCGGGAATGTCCGGACCAACGGCACAACCGCGTCCGAAATGACATCGCGCCGTCTGACGGTGCCATCCGCGGTGTTCGTGATGAACACCAGCGTCCGATCGACAAACGGGATGACCATCCGCCCACCTGGACGCATTTGCACGACCGGCGCGGGCGTCGCCCGCGGCTCGGCGGCGGGCACGATAGTGCGCCGCGCCACGATCTCCTTCAGCCTCCCCGTTTCCGGGTCTCGACCTCTCCTGCTTCGCGGGTGACGCTTCTGGTGGCCATCGGGAAATGTGTAACCGTGCCGCTGAATGCCGGAAAGCGCAGGTAGTCCGCGCGCATGTCGTGCCGCACCGGCGAATTCAGCGCGGCGGTCAGTGCGTCCGCATCGTCGAACACCACCTTGTTGCGCAGCATGGCATCCGCGCGCGGCCAGGGCAGGAAGCCGCACCAATCGATGCGCGTGCCGACCTCGACCTCGCGAATGCCGGGAAACCGCGCCATGATTGCGGTGTGAGATTCGATGTAGTGCGCAGTCCAGACGTTCTGATCCTCGGCGTGGCCTTCATACGTCACCAGATAGCTACAGGTCGGCTCGCCCAACGCGGCCGCGCTGCGCGCATCTGGCACCGGAAAAGCCCGTGCCAGCATGGCCTGTTGCGTCACCGCCGAACCACGTAGCGAGGGCAGTGCATCCCGTGCGGCCAGCGCCACCAGGTGCCCGTCACGCGCCAACGCCGCCTCCAATGTGGCGATGTCGGGGAAGTAGAGCTGCACCGCCAGCGCCGGCGGCCTGCCGTCATCAAGATACGGATCGTGCGTCTGCGCCGGCGTGTAGATCAGTCCCCGCCCCAAGCCTGGCGTCACCGCAACCAATCGCCCCAACCACTGCAAATCCTCCACGGCGACCCTGCCATCATGGCGGAAGGTGGCAAAATACGTGACGGTCATGGCCCGCTTTCTCCCCCCAACGCAGCATGTCGATCCATGTGCCCGCGCCTTCCTGGGAATGCCTCACCGCACAGCCTGCGCGCAGCGTGCCGCCGCCGTCCAGCCAGGGTGCCGCCAGACCTGCACACAGTATCGCCGGAACTATGGGCGCGGCACGACGGTGAAGGGTGCCTACCCCGCGACCAACGGCACAAACGCCACCGGCAGGATGTCGCGGTGCGTGACGCCGCCGTCCGCGGTCTTGCTGACAAGCACCAGCATCTGATCGCCAAACGGTTCACCAATCGGAATGATCATCCGTCCGCCCGGACGCAGTTGCGTGACCAGCGCGGGCGGTACCTCCGGCCCGGCAGCGGTCACGACAATTTCGTCGTATGGCGCGAACTCCGGCCAGCCCACCGCGCCATCCCCAACGCGTAGCGTGACATTGCCGATACCCTCTTGCGTCAGCGCCGTCGCTGCCTCGGCCGACAAGGCGGGGATGACCTCGGCGGAATAGACCTGGCGCACCAGCGCCGCGAGTACCGCCGCCTGGTAGCCGGACCCGGTGCCCACCTCCAGCACAACATGATCCGGTGCGGGATCAAGCAGATCGGTCATCAGCGCAACGATGAACGGCTGCGAGATGGTCTGGCCATGGCCAATCCGCAGCGGATGATTCGCATAGGCCTCGGCGCGCAACCCCGGCGGTACGAACGCCTCGCGCCGAACCGCCAGCAGCGCCGCCCGCACGCGCGGCGCCAGGCGATGGCGCCCGGTCCATCGAGCGGTCGCATGCATCTCCACCTCGATTGCCTCAATCAATGTCTCGCGTGCGTCCATCGATCGCGCCATAGAAAACCAAGCCAGAAAACCAAGCCCCGAAACGAAGCATCCAAGCCGAGCATGGAAACGACGCCTGGAAACGGCCTATTTTTGCCCGTCCAGCGCCGCGCGGTATAGGCTGTCCGGCGACGCGGGGGGGGAAATATCCGATGGATCTGCATCAGGCTGGCGCGCCAGCGGCCGAAGACGGACCAGCCGTCGAAAACGAATATGTGGCCCGCGCGCGAGCGTTGGTGCCGTTGCTGGACGCCGCCGCGCCGCGTATCGAGGCCGCGTGCCAGTTGCCCGAAGACGTGCTGGACGCAATGCACGCGGCCCGGATGTTCCATCTGCTGGTGCCCCGCTCGATCGGCGGCGTCGAGCTCTCTCCATCGATTTATGTTCAGGCGGTCGAGCAGATCGCCCGCGGCGATGCGAGTGCGGCGTGGTGCATGAACCAGCAAGGCGGCTGTGCCATGTCGGCGGCCTATCTGTCCGAGTCAGACGCCCGGGCCATGTTCGGCGGCCCGCGCGATGCGCTAGCCTGGGGCCAGTCGCCCGGCGCTCGTGCGATCCGCACCGAGGGTGGCTGGCGCCTGACCTGCCATGGCAGTTTCGCCAGCGGCAGCCGGCACTGTTCCTGGCTGGGCGCGCATGTTCCGACATTCGAGGCCGACGGCACGCCGCGCCGGACCGAGGATGGCAAACCAATCGAGCGCACCCTGCTGTTTCCGCGCGACCGCGCAAAGATCACCGACACCTGGCAGGTGGTCGGCCTTTGTGGCACCGGCAGCGACGATTACGAGGTGGCCGATCTATTCATCCCCGACTCCCACACCATCGCGCGCGATCATCCCGAGTGGCGGCGGGAGACGGGCCTGACCTATCGATTCAGCTCGCTCTCCATCTATGCCTCCGGCTTTGCCGCCGTCGCGCTCGGCGTGGCGCGAACGGTGCTCGATGAGTTCGTCAAGCTGGCGCGGCAGAAGACCCAGGCACTGGCGCCAGCCCCGATGCGCGACAACGCCGCGATCCAATCGCTGATCGCCACCGCCGACGTGACACTACGCTCGGCGCGATGCTGGCTGATCCGGACGCTAAGCGACGCCGAAGCCGGCGCGCGCCAGCGCGGCGAATTGACCCTCGATGATCGGGTGGCGATCCGCCAGGCCGCCACTTTTGCCATCAACCGGGCCCGCGGCGTGGTGAACGAGGTCTATCACGAGGCAGGCAGCACCGCGATCTTCGAGCGCTTCACCATCGAGCGGCGATTCCGCGATATCAACACAGTATCGCAACAATTGCAGGGCCGCAGCGCACATATGGAGACGGTGGGGCAACACATGCTGGGCATGTCGGTCAATCAACGCTGGCTGTAACGCAATCCAATCCAGGCGCGCCCGACTTCAGGCGTGCCCTACGACGGCGAAGCCGCTGCTGCCGTTGCCACGCACCACCGCCGCCAGCAGGCGCAATGCTTCCGGTCCGCCGCGGCCACTCAGGCTGCCGGTTTCCATCTCGCTGGCAAGGTCGTCTGCCTGCTCGGCGAGGACATCGGCCGCACGGCGAAGAGCCTCGCGCGCGATCATAAGCTGCAGTTCGTCCGACAGCAGGTTCCAATCGGTGAGCATGTTTCATCTCGCGGTGCTGGCCAATCCGGCCGGGTCATGGCCGGGAACAATTCCCGAACACCGCCAACTTAGGCGCAAGATATGTACGGAACATTACTGGAACACGGGAATCACGGCGCCGGAAAATTATGCAAGCCAACAACCCACCCGACCAACAAAACTATGTCAGCCGCACCCGGACAGGCGGCAGCGGCGGGAACTCCACGGTCACGCTCGCAGGTCCGGTCA
This sequence comes from Acetobacteraceae bacterium, assembly GCA_035696165.1. Lineage (GTDB taxonomy): Bacteria > Pseudomonadota > Alphaproteobacteria > Acetobacterales > Acetobacteraceae > Palsa-883. The sequence goes on from DASRQX010000219.1 coordinate 32,800, forward strand.
GCCAGATCGGCGGGGTCACACTGCCTAGCATGATCACCTGTCCGGGATGCAGTCCATCGAACGCTGCGGCAACCGGGGAACTCGCCAGCCATGCCAGGCAATTCAGCGGATGGCCGAGCAGGTCGGCGGCGACGCCCTCGCCGCGAACTTCGCCGTCGACGGTGATACGGCCGGGCAGGGCGGCCACGTCCAGCTCGCGCCAGTCGCCCGTGCCGGGGTCGCCCACCACCGCGGCGGCGTGGAACATCTGGTCGGCGATGACCGTCGGCGTGTCCAGCTCGGCGAGGTCCCCGTAGCGGTTCTCGACGATCTCGATCGCGGCGAACAGCTCAGCGACCGCCATGGCGGCCTGGGCGAACGTGCAGGGGCCAGGGGGCAGCCGGTGCGCCAGCTGGACGGCCAGTTCACACTCCACGCCGGCGTGGACGAAATCGCCAAACCGCAGCGTGCTCCCGCTGGGGTGCAGGCCGCCGATCGCCATGAAGCCGGCCGCCGGCCCGCTCAGGCCGAGATATTCCTGCATCCGCCGAGCGGTCGCGCCGATCTTGAAGCCGCCCGGCGGCTCCGCGCCGGTTCGCCGAGCCAGGGCGCGCTGCACCGCGGCACCCTCGGCCTCGGTCTTGGGCGCGATCACTGGTGGCAGCCTCGTCACCCGCTCGCGACGCTGGCGCTTCGCATGCAAGACGGCGGCGGCCTCGGTCGGGTCGTAGCTGGTCATGTGCGCCTCGTCAGCTCATACAGGGCGACCGCGCCGGCCGCTGAGACATTCAGGCTGTCCATCGCGCCCGGCATGGCCAGTCCGGCAAGCTCGTCGCAGGTTTCGCGGGTCAGCCGACGCAGTCCTTCGCCCTCGGCGCCGAGCACCAGGGCCACCCGCCGCCCGGCAAGCGACGCGCCGGACAGCGGCGCCTTGGCACCAGCATCCAACCCGACGGTCCAGCAGTTTGCCGCCTTCAGCGCGATCAGGGTGCGGGCGATGTTCACCGCGCGCAGCAGCGGCATTGTTTCCAGCGCGCCGGATGCGGCCTTGGCCAATGCGCCGGTTTCCTCCGGCGCGTTGCGATCCTGCGTGATCACCGCCGCCGCGCCAAAGGCGGCGGCCGAGCGCAGGATGGCGCCGACATTGCGTGGGTCGGTGACCTGGTCGAGCACAATGATGGGCCCAGGGCGCTCCATCACATGCTGCAGCAGCGCCGGCGCCAGCGGATCGGCCAGCAACGCAATACCCTGGTGCGCGATGTCGCGTCCCAGCAGGTGATCCAGCCGGCTGCGATCGACGCGCTCCGGTTGCAGCGACCATGGTGGCGGGATCCTGGCGTTCAGCGTGGCTTCGGCGTCCTCGGTCAGCACGAGGCGACGCAGCCGGCGCGCCGGATTGGCGAGTGCGGCAGCGACCGCGTGCAGTCCATACAGCCAAACCGCGCCGCGCGGCACGTCGGCGGGATTGTGCTGCCGGCGATCAGCACCGTGGGTCTGGGCGTTTCGGCTGGCTTGGTCATCCTGGCGCGGTCGTGCCTGATATGGTTGCCCCTGGCCATGCTGGCCCTCCGGCCGCGGCAGGCCGGGACGTGGGGCACCGAGACGGGGGCCATTGAGGCGGGCGCCATCGGGGCGAGGGCTGTCGGAACGCGGGCCACCAGGGCGCGGCCTATCGTCCCGGGGCTTGTCGTCGCGCTGGCCCCGCGGCGGGCCGTTTTGCCACCGCTGTTGCGAACCGCTGAAATTGCGCCCGGGGTCGCCGCCGCGGCCTGGTGGCTGCTGGCCATGTGGGGAGCCCCCCTGCGTTCGTTGCTGCCCGCCATTGACGTTGCGTCCGGGTTCTCCCGTCCGCCCCTGCACAGGCTGGCCTCGCGACGGCCCGCCCGGCGATCGTTGCTGGGACCCACCGAAGCTGCGTCCGGGGTCGCGATTCGACGGCCCATGGCCCGATCCGCCATGCCTGTTCGAGTGGGGAGGTTTCATGAGCGCAGCATATACGCCCGGCCCACTGTCCTGCCCAGCCGGCCTGCCCAACCGGCCGCATGGTTCGGCTATGCGGCCGATAGCGGCTCCTCCTGCAGGGCACTGCCGTCCATTCCGGTGGCGGGCAGACGCAGATGCGTCAGGATCGTCGGCGCCAGGTCGACGATGTGGGTGGGCCGCGCGCTTGTAGTGCCGGGGGCGAAACCGTCGCCATCGACCATCAGGAAGGGCGCCTGCTCGAATGGGGCCAAACCGCCGTGCTGCCCAGCGCCAACCGGATGCGCCTCGCCGCCGCGTGGCATCGCCGCCAACGCGCTGCCGGGAACGCCATACTGGTTCGTCGCCGCACTCGCCCGCATTGACACCGCGAAAGCCAGCCCGTTGTGTGGCGCCTGGCCGACCGTGCCGAGATCGTCCGCGCCCAGCACGACACCGGCCCAGTCGCGCGAGTTCAGAAACGCGCCGAGCGCAGGGCAGATCGACGCGTGCTCCGCGGCCACATAAATCAGCGTGGCGGTGCCGTTGGACTGTGCCACGATGTCGTGCGACTGGCGGCCGGCTTTCAGTCCAACTGCGATCAGCTCGCCTTCGACATCGACCAGCCCGGACACCGTCTCGTGCCCGTGATCGGAGCCGACGATCAGCAGGACCTCGTCGCCGTCGCGGCGCAACCGGTCCACCACGTCGATCACCGCGGCGGCATTGCGATCGGCCTCGGCCAACACGGTCAGATGCCGGGGCGAACCCAGCGGCTGCTCGTGCTGAATATGGTCGGGCTCGCCACACCAGAGCAGCGCCAGAGCGGGGCACCGCGCGTCCAGCGCCTCGGCGATGAAGCGCACGGTCATGGCGCGGTCGCCAGCGGCGTCCAGTGTCACCGGCAGATGGCCGGCCGGCACGCGCCCGGGTGTGAACGAGCCCGCGCGATGATGCAGGTGGCTGAAGCCGTCCGGATCATGCGCGTACGCGGCGCCGGGCGAGACGTTGTTGAAGATCACCGCGCCGCCATGTGGGGCAAGGCGCTCGGCCAGGGTCGGCTCGGCCAGGGTACGGCCGGTCACCGCGCGCTTGTGCTGCAGGAATCCCGGCAGACCGGCGTCGTGCGGCACCAGGACGCCATCCTCCAGCAGGGCCATCGCGTTGCCCTGCAGCCCGTGCCGCGCCGGCTGGCAACCGGTCGCGAAGGTGGCGGAGACGCAGCGCGTCGCCGAGGGAAACGCCGAGCGGTGTGCCACGAAGGAAGTGGCGCGCGCGGCGAAGCGGTGCAGGTTGGGCGTACGCGCGGCGTCGATGAAGTCGCGCCGCAGCCCGTCCAGAATGACCACAACCACCCGGCGCATGATGCGTTCTCCGTTGCCGGCCCGATCGCGCCATTCGTTGACAACCAGACGGCGTTTGGCAATAGAGCGCGTCTTCCGCCGTGGAGGGGTGCCCGAGTGGCTAAAGGGGACGGACTGTAAATCCGTTGGCGCACGCCTACGTTGGTTCGAATCCAACCCCCTCCACCA
>DASRQX010000220.1:0-2704 GCA_035696165.1 Acetobacteraceae bacterium
AGGCCGGTATCCACGACTTTCTTTGCTGCAACAAAAGCAAGTCGTGGATACCGGCCTGCGCCGGCATGACGACGGGGGCGCCGAAGAGTCGGTCGTTCGGGCACTTGGTATTGACCCAAGCCGCCATGTCCCCGCGTCGTCTTTCGCCGCTGCCGGGTGCAACCGCAGCGCCCACCAGCTATGCTCGCAGGGTCACCTCTCCACCACCCACGGAGCACCGCCATGACCACCGTCCGCACCAACCCCCCGACCGTCCGCGCGCCCACCGGCTATACCCATGGCGTCCTGGTCACGGCCCCGGCCCGGCGCCTCATCATGTCCGGCCAGATCGGCATCCGCCCCGACGGCGTCATCCCCGACGCCCCGCAAGATCAGATCGCCCAGGCTTTCGCCAACCTTCGCGCCGTGCTCGAGGCGCACGACATGACCCCGGCCAACGTCGTGAAGGTCACCACCTTCCTCACCAATCGCGACTGGCTGGCCGCCTACCGCGCCGCCCGCAGCGTGTTCTTCCCCACCGAGCCGCCGGCTTCCACCTTGCTGTTCGTCGCCGGCCTAGCCGACCCCGCGCTCCACTTCGAGATCGAGGCCGAAGCCATCGCCTGACCGCAACCCAAGCCGGTCAATAGGGGTCACGAGAGCGGCGTCGGGTTGCGCGCCCCGACCTCTCCCAAAGGGAGAGGTAAAGAGCCCGCAACCCGACGACGTCGTTCCGACACCGACCGGACACCGCCCCACTTCTCGCACGCCCACCGGAACAATCAACCCGCCCCGACACCCCCAATCCCGCTGGCGATCGCCGCCAGCACCGCCTCGGGCGTGATCCGCGCCATGCCGTCATCGCCCGCCGCCTTGTCCGGCGGCGAGGCGATCGGAATGATGTGCCGGCTATGTCCAAACACCGGTGTCGTGCCGAACAGTGCATAGGTCGGGATGCCGACCGCGGCGGCCATGTTCATGACCCCGGTATTATTCCCGACATAGAACGTCGCCTCGACGAGCAACGCGGCGACCTCGTCAAGCCTCCAGCCAAGCGCCGAGGTAAGCCCTGCGTCCCCCGCCAGGCGCTGGATCGCTGCCGCCAGCGCCGTCTCGGCCGCCCCGCCCAGCAGCACCAGGCTGTCCCACCCCGTTGCCCGCAACCCCCGCGCCAGCGCCGCGAACCCCACCGCGCCCCATTGCCTTGACGGCTCCGACGCGCCGATGCCGATCGCAACGAACGGCCGAGCCACATCTTGCAGCCGAACCGCCGCCGCCTGCCGCGCCGCATCAGCGATCGTCAGAACCGGCTCCGCGTCCGCCATCGCAATGCCGGCCGCGCGCAACCACGCCGTCGCACGCTGGAACTGATGCTCACGCATCATCCGGCGAGACATCACCGGCCCGCGGTTCAGCAGCCAGCGCTGCGCCCCATATCCATAGCCGGCGCGCACCGGAATGCCGGCCAGACGCGCCGCCGTCGCCAGCGTCACGCTGTGGTGCAGCAGCACCACTGCGTCGAACCGCCGTGCCCGCAACTCCGCCGCCAGCCGCAGCATGCCGGGCAGCCCGTCATGCCGCCCACGCCGCCCCGGAGGATTTCGGTCCAGCCACATGATGTCGCGCACCGCCGGCTCCGCCGCCAGCAACTCGCTCGCGCCTGAGCGCGGTTTGGTGACCAGAGTCACCGCCCGGCCCACCGCCGCCGCCAGCGCACGCAGATGCGGCAGGTGCCAGATCATGTCGCCGATCCCTGGCAATGGCTGCACGACGGCAAGCCTGATGCCACTGTCGGCCTGGCCAGGGGCGACCAAGCCAGGGTCGACGAGGCCAGGAGTGAACAGGGCAGGGGCGAACAGGGAAGCGGCGAACAGGGCAGGGGACAGCGGTGACATACCTTTCGTGCGGAGGCGGCGCTACCTGCCAGCCCCCCGCCGCCAGGGCAAGGCCGCGCCGCCCCGCCCCAAAGGCTCGCGACAGCGGATTGCAAGGCGGTCCGCGCCCAGGCGGCGGCGAGTCAAGGGCGCCCCTACCGTGATCGGGCCAGGCCCCTCCGTGCAGCCTGGGAGCGCCTAACCCCAAGCCCCTCGGCGTCCACCGAATTCAATCACCGATTAATTCGACACGGATAGTGCGCGCCCCTCGCGTCGATCGTCGCTCGTTGCTAGATTGGACGCATGCGCAAGCGCAATCCCGGTTGGGCGGTTGCAGTCACCGCCCATGAGAACTTCCTTTACCTCCTTGCGGAGATGGAGGCGTCCCTGCAACGCGGGACGATCCAGTGGACGGCGGAATCGGCGGAGGCGGCACAACGTCGTGTCACGAACCTGCTCGCTGATCTAGGTGCGATAGCGGTCCGGCTGCGGGTGAATTGAACCTCGCCGAACGCCCCAACATCGCCCGCTCATTGCTGTGTGGCAGGCCGTGGTTGATCCGTCCGGCGTCCAACACCCTGCGGCCGAAGGCGAAAGCCAGTGGCAGGTAGTGTCTCACACCAATGGCCCTAAACAGTGACGCACGGGCCGCTGCTCCCCGTCATGCCGGCGCAGGCCGGTAGCCACGACTTGCCTTCGTTGCAGCAAAGAAAGAACCTATGCGGGTGGGAGTGGCAGCCAGGCGCTGGATCGGGTTCGGTATGCGTCCCACAGCACGAGGGAGCAACCGATGCGTATCGAGACCCAACCGCAAGACCACCCGACCGCCACCACGGGGGAGACTGCCAGAC
>DASRQX010000221.1:0-27028 GCA_035696165.1 Acetobacteraceae bacterium
CCACGACTTTCCTTCTTGCAGCAAGCAAAGTCGTGGCTGGCCGGCCTTCGCCGACCATGACGAGTGGAGAGTCGGGACTTTCGGCCGCCGGTATAACACGCCATGACGGGGCCCCAAACCATGTGCCATCGGCCCATTCGCCCGCTTCCAAACGGTCCCGATTACCCCGAAACGGTCGCCAACTTCGCCTCGATCCGATCCCAGATCGCCTGCTCCAGATGCACGCCGTCGAACCGCGCAATCTCCTGGATGCCGGTCGGCGAGGTCACATTGATCTCGGTCAGCCAGTCGCCGATCACGTCGATGCCGACGAAGATCATTCCCTGCTCGCGCAAGGTCGGTCCGATGGCGGCACAGATCTCGCGGTCGCGCGCGGACATCTCGCATTTTTCCGGGCGGCCGCCGACATGCATATTCGATCGCGCCTCGCCGGCGGCGGGCACGCGGTTGACGGCGCCCATCGCCTCGCCGTCCACCAGGATGATGCGCTTGTCGCCCTGGCGCACCGCCGATTCGTAGCGCTGGAACATCAGCGGCTCACGCGAACGGGCGAAGTGCATTTCCAGCAGGGCGGCCAGGTTCTCGTCGTCGGGCTTGATGCGGAACACGCCGGCGCCACCGTTGCCGAACAGCGGCTTGACGATGATGTCCTTGAATTCGGCGCGGAAGGCGCGGATCGCCTCAAGGTCCCAGGATATCATGGTCGGCGGCATCAGGTCGGGGAAATGCGTAACCAGAAGTTTTTCCGGCGCGTTGCGGACCGCGGCGGGGTCGTTCACCACCAGCGTCTTTGGCTGGACATGTTCCAGCAGATGCGTCGCGGTGATGTAGGCCATATCGAACGGCGGATCCTGACGCATCAGGATGACGTCCATCGTACTCAGGTCGAGCGTTTCGGTCTCGCCGAAGGTGTAGTGCGCGCCTTTGACGCGCTGCACCGTCACCGGACGGGCGCGGGCAAACAGGCGTTCTTCGCGGCGGGAGCCCTGGCGCTTGACGCCCTCGCGCAGGGACATCTGGCGAACATCGTAAAGGTACAGCCCGTGGCCGCGCTGCTGCGCTTCCACCATCAGGGGGAAGGTGGAGTCGGCATCGATGTTGATACTTTCGATCGGGTCCATCTGGACCGCAACTCGGAGTCGCCGCGCCATGATCCGCCCTCGTTCGGTGGGTTCGAGGTGTGTCTAGAACAGATCGCGGGGGACGGGAATTCCAGGTGCGAGCGGGCTTGGGGCAGCAGCACCCGTCGGGTGAGGTTTGCCGTCCGAAAGAAAAGCAGATTCACCACGGCGGCACGGCGGCACGGAGAAATAAGCAACGGCACTTCGCTCGAAGCGATTTTTTGATTGCCTTGCTTCTCCGTCCCTCCGTGCCTCTGTGGTGGAATCTGCCTTCTTACGGGGATCCGGGACTGCCGGCCGTCGGCGTTGCGCTACGCGCCCCGGACTATGCGCCCATGTCGAACAGCAGCAACTCCGCTGGGCCTTCAGCACGCATCGTCAGGGCCGCTTCGTCGCTGATCGCGGCACCATCGCCGACTGTCAGGTGCTGGCCATTCAGATCTACCGCGCCGCGAGCGACTTGCAGCCACTGCACGCGATGGGGCTTCGGCGCGAAGGCGGCTTCCTGGCCGGCGGCCAGGCGGGCGGCCCAGAGCTCGGCGTCCTGGTGGATCGTCACTGCGCCGTCGCGTCCGTCGCGCGCGCCGACCAGGCGTAGCTTGCTGTCCAGGTCGGTGAAGGTGGTCTGCTCGTAGCCTGGGGGCAGGCCTCGACGCTCGGGCAGGATCCAAATTTGCAGCAGGTGCAACGGGTCGGTCGGCGAGGCGTTGAACTCCGAGTGGCGAATGCCGGTGCCGGCGCTCATGCGTTGCAGTTCGCCGGGGCGAACGACGGCCTGATTGCCCTCGCTGTCGCGGTGGGCGACCGCGCCGTCCAGCACCCAGGTCAGGATCTCCATGTCGCGGTGTGGGTGCGTGGGGAAGCCGGCGCCCGGCGCGATGTGGTCCTCGTTGATGACGCGTAGCGGGCCGAAGCCCATATGGTGCGGTTCGTGGTAGTCGGCGAACGAAAAGCTGAACTTGCTATCCAGCCAGCCATTGTTGCCTCCGCCGCGATCGGCGGATTTGCGGATGGTGATCATTGTGGTCCCTTTCTGACTTATAGATGGTTGATTCAACAGTTGAATCATCCATTGATTCAGGCTGGCGACTTGGCCGCCCTCAGCGCGGCGGCGACCTCGGTGACGCGCCGGCTCTGGAAACGGGCGGCGGCCAGATCGTCCTCATTTGGGGTCCCGTTGGGCGGGACCACAGCGGTGGCGCCGTACGGCGTGCCGGCCTTGAACATGGCCCCGTCGGCATAGCCGGTCGGCACGATGATCAGGCCGAGATGGGCGAAGGTGTTGTAGAGCGACAGCAACGTGCTCTCGTTGCCGCCGTGGCGGCTCGAGGTAGCGCCGAACGCGCCGCCAGCCTTGCCAACCAACTTGCCCTGGAACCAGACGCCGCCGAGCGTGTCGATGTACGCACGCAACTCGGATGTGGGGGCGCCGAAGCGCGTGGGCGTGCCGAACATGATGGCGTCGGCCCAGACCGCGTCTTCCTCGGTAGGGGCGGGGTAGGCCGAGTTCATGCGGGCTGCGGCGTCGGCCCAGCCCGGGACGCGTGCGATGACGTCCTGGCCGACCAACTCCCGGGCGCGGCGCAGACGGACCTCGGCGCCGGCCGCACCGGCGCCCTCGGCGGCGGCATTAGCCAGCGCCTCGGTGGCGCCGTTACGGGAATAGAAGGCGATCAGGACTTTGGTGGCGGTCGGTGTCGGCATGGCGGTGTGCTCCTTGATCCACGCGCTGCGGATGTCAGGAGGCCAAGTAGGGCTAGCGTGACATCGATGAAATGGGATAATATCGAAGATCGCCATCGATATTATGGATATGACTGAAACGGGAACACCCACTCTCGACCAACTTCATGTGCTGACCGCCGTGGTGGAGGCGGGCAGCTTCTCGGCGGCGGCGCGGCGGCTCAACCGGGCGCAGTCGGTCATCAGTTATACCATCGCCAACTTGGAGGCACAGCTTGGCGTGGCGCTGTTCGCGCGGGACGCGCGGCGGCCGGTGCTGACCGAGGCTGGGCGGGCGCTGATCGCGGACGCTCGGCGGGTGGGTCGGTTGGTGGATGAGATGCGCGCGCGGGCGGCGGCGCTGCGCCGCGGGCTCGAGGCGGAACTGGGGCTGGCGGTCGATGTCATGTTTCCGACCGCCCGGCTGGTCGCGGCACTGAACGATTTCGCCCGCGAATTCCCGACCGTCGGGCTACGGCTGCGGGTCGAGACGCTGGGCGGCGTGGCGCAGCTTGTGCTGGACGGGGTGTGCCAGCTTGGTGTGAGCGGCTGGATGGCGACCACGCCGGGCACGCTGGAGCGGCGGACGATCGGCGAGGTGCGCCTGATCCCGGTGGCGGCGCCGACCCATCCGGCGGCTCGGGCGCAGGAGCCCGGCACAGACACTGCGGATCGCGGGCCGACCGACAGCGCGGTGCTGCGCGAGCAGGTGCAGCTTGTATTGACCGATCGCACGGCGCTGACCGAGGGGCAGGATTTCGGTGTGCTGGCGCTGCGCACCTGGCGGCTGGGGGATCTGGGGGCCAAGCACGCGTTGCTGCTGGCGGGGCTGGGATGGGGCAATATGCCCGAGGAGATGGTGAAGGATGATCTGGCCGCCGGCCGACTGGTGCGGCTGCAGGTGTGCGAAGCACCGGAGCATCACTATCCGATCGGATTGATCCATCGTACCGACACGCCGCCTGGGCCAGCCGGAGCATGGCTGGCAGAGCGGTTGGCGCGGTGGTGACGGTGAGACGCAGCGCGGCAGGATGCAGTGATATACTCTGACCCCGACAGAACACGCCGTAGAACGCCAGTACATCATCCGCACGTGTGGGAGACGTCGAGGCGCAAAGCGCCGAGGGTAAGGGGGGCGGCCGTACCACCCTTACCGGTGAGCTGCCCCGTTCACCGACCTCCCGCCAGCGGGCGATGTGGACTACGTCCCAGCCTACTCGAACCTGCCCAACCGCACCGCCGTGTGCCCCCGGCTCGGCCGCAGGCTTGGCATGACCAGCAAACAATCGTTATGCGGCGTGCGGATCTCCGTCGTGCCATCCAGCGCGATCACGGTGTTGCGCCTGGTGACGACATCGCCACCGCGATACTCCTGCGTGAAACTGAAATTCGCTGTCGTAGCCGTAACGACCCGCGTCACCCTGGCGAAGCGCGGCCGGGCGCGCGGCAGCGGCGGCGGCAGCGCATCGCACACCGGCGCCATCTCCAGACGGTGCAGCAGCGCACCGACCACCTCGCGCGCGATGTCCACCGTCGCCGGCTCCCAGTGCTGCCCGGCCTCGATCAGGTTGCCAACGTATGGCGTGTCCGGATCAGCGAAACGCGGATAATCGATGATGCGCTTGCCGCCGGCATGGCCGCGGTCCGCCACCACCATCGCCGGCACCGCGTTATCCAGCGCCAGCCGCTTGCCCTTCTCGGTCTCGCCGCACAGCGTCACCGGCTCCGACGGCCACAGCATCGAGTGCAGGTCGATCAGCACGTCCACCGTGTCTAGTAGCGGCCGGATCTCTCGTGCCCGCTCCAGTTCGATCGAATGCCGCGGGCCGTCCAGCACATCGACGTCCCAGACGCGGTTGATGTCCTCGTCGACGAACCGCGAGGCGGTCGGCTGGCGTGGATCGAATCTCTGGAACGCCTCCAGGTTGACGAACCCGAAGGTCACCTGGCCGCGCGTCGGCACGAACCCGGCGCGCAGCAGCCGATCCAGCACGATGCCGCCGGAGATCTCATTGCCGTGCGTCAGCCCCAGCAGCGCGACATGCGGCCCGGGGCGAGACGCCGTGCGCATGGTGAAGCCGCGCACGCCGGTATTGCCGTCCAGCCAGGGCGCAATGTCCGGCACGGCGAGACGGACCTCGAAAGGCGGCGCCGGAGGATGGATGACGCGCTGACCCATGCATGCCGCCTCAGACGAGCAACTTCTCGGCCAGCCGGCGGATGAAGGCATCGCAGGCATCAAGCTGGTCCTGCGCGACCCACTCATCCGGCTGGTGCGCCTGGGCGATGTGGCCGGGACCGCAGATGATGGTGGGAATGTCGGCCGCCTGGTAGTAGCCGCTCTCGGTGCCGTAGCTCACCTTGCCCGCGCTGTTCGCCCCGGTGAGCTGTTTGACCAGCGAGGTCAAAGCATGGTCGGGCGCGATCGCCATGCCGGGCATGACGTTGGTAACCTGGTAGCTGAATCCGGTGGCCGGATCGACCGCGTGCATCGCCGGCTCGATGTGCATCGCGACATGGACTTTCAATCGTTCCACTTGGCGATTGGCGTCGTCGGCCGGAATGTTCCGCCACTCCATGATGAACTCGGCGTGCTCGGGAATGATATTCAAGATGCTGCCGCCCTGGATCGTGCCGACATGGATGGTGGTGTGCGGCGGGTCGAAACCGTCCTCGAACGGGCCTTCCTGCGCGAAACGACGCGCCTCGGCCGCCACGTAGGCAATCGCCTGGGCCGCGGCGTAGATCGCGTTGACGCCCTTGTCGGGCTCGCTGGAATGCCCCGGCTTGCCGAGCACCCGGACGTGCAGGTTGAGCTTGCCCTTGTGCGCCAGGATCGGCTTCATGCCGGACGGTTCGCCGACCACGCAGAGCGCCGGCTTCAGTCCGGACTCGTCCAGATCGCGGACCAGTCGTTGCGCACCCTCGCAGCCGGTCTCCTCGTCGTAGCTGATGAACAGGTGCAGCGGGCGCGCCAGGCCCCGTGCGCGGATGTCTGGCACCGCAGCCAGGCAGGCGGCGACGAAGCCCTTCATGTCGCAGGCGCCGCGCGCATACAGCTTGCCGTTATGTCGGCGCAGGCTGAACGGGTCGCTGGACCAGCTCTGACCATCGACCGGCACGGTGTCGACATGCCCGGACAGCGCGATGCCGCCAGCCTGCTGCGGGCCGATGATGGCGTGGATGTTGGCTTTGTTCCCCGTCGCATCGGTGCTGACGCGATAGGGAACGCCGTTGGCGTCGAGAAATTCCCGCACGAACGCGATCAGCGCCAGGTTGGAATTGCGGCTGGTGGTGTCGAACGCGACCAGCCGCTCGAGCATCTCGGCGGTGGCAACGCGGGTCGGGCGTAGGTCTGCTGGCATGGCGGCAGTCTATACGGGCCGCTATTCACAGCAAGCGGTGCCCCCGGACACAGTTTGGCTATGCACCCGGCGTGGCCGTTCGCTCGTCCCGGCATGCGGGAGACAAGCGCGGCAGACCCATGACAACTTGGCTGATCCGCCGGCCGTACCAGGTGATGCCGATCGCGCCGGTGATGACCGCGATCGTGTTCGTCGGCCTGCACCTGATCGGCGACCCGGTCGACAACAGATCGCAGGGCTGTGCGAGATCGCACGTGGCCTGTACAGCGCATGTCGTTTGAACAACGGCATTTGACCGATCGCCCCTTGCCGCGGCGCGGCGGTGCCGGCACGGTCCCTGATCGCGCATGCTTGATAGCACTGAAGTTTTCCGTCCACACCCGCTGCACCGGCTCTGGCGATGGTTGCCCGCTCGGGCGCGGCGGCAGGCACTCGCGCATGCCACGGCGTTGATCGCGCCAAGACCTGACCGGACCCCGCCGCCACCGGCGCACGGCCTGGCGGTAGGCGGCGAGCTGTCTCGCGCCTCCGGCCTTGGCGAAGGTGCCCGATTGATGCTGCTGGGCGCCCGGGAACTGGGCCTGCCGGCGTGGTCGCTGGATGTCAGGCCGCCAGTGCGCGAGCGCGCCGCCGACCCGGCCTTCCCCCGGCGCGAGCAGCCGTCCGCGGGCGCGCCGCTGGTGCTGCACATCAACGCACCGCTGCTGCCGCTGGCCATGTTGCGGCTCGGCCGTGACGTGCTACGCCATCGTCGGATCATCGGCTACTGGGCGTGGGAATCGCCGATCGTGCCCCCCGAATGGCGTGTCGGACTGAAATTCGTGCACGAGGTCTGGGTGCCATCGACGTTCACCGCAACCGCGCTGAACGCATTGTTGCCGGGCTGCGTGCGGGTAGTGCCGCACCCACTGGCGATCACTCCGCCAACCGCCGAGCCCGACCGCCACGGCTTCGGCCTGCCGCCGAACGTGGTCACCGTGCTGGTCTCGTTCAATCTGGCATCGTCGTTCGAGCGGAAGAACCCGCTCGCGGCAGTCGCCGCGTTCCGTACAGCGTTCGGTGACCGCAACGACCGGATGCTGCTCATCAAGGTCGGCTATCCGGACCACTTCCCGGCGGACCCCGCACGGCTGCGCGATGCGATCGGCGGGTCGCGCAATGTTCAGCTCGACTCCGGAACGCTCCCGCCACACCGAAGCCGTTCCCTGATCGCCTCCGTCGACATCGTGCTGTCGCTGCATCGATCCGAGGGCTTCGGTCTGGTGCCAGCCGAGTCGAGGCTGTTGGGCAAGCCGGTGATCGCCACCGGATGGTCCGGCAACATGGACTTCATGGACGCAGCCTGCGCCGTGCCGATCGGCTATCGCCTGATCCCGGTGTACGATTCCCGAGGTGTCCATGGCATTCCGGGAGCGGTCTGGGCCGAAGTCGACCACGATGAGGCGGTCGGGCAACTACGCCAACTGGCCGACAATCCGACGTTGCGCGCGGAACTGGGCGCACGGGCACACGCGGCAGCTCTGGCTCGGCTGACCGCCGCCCCGCTCGCGGACGCGCTGCGCGGCATCGGGCTGCCCATGCCGTGACCCGCGTGTTGGTCTGGCAATGGGGGCGGCGCGGCGGGGCGCCACGCTTCGCGGCGCTGCTTGCCGACGGGCTGCGCGCGGTCCCGGGCACCTCGGTCGCCCTGTCGCTCTCCAGCCGTGCCGAACTGCTGCGCGGGCCGGCAGCGCCGCACTGCGACCTGCTGGTGGATACCTATGACAGCGTCGCCGGCTACCTGATCCGCCTGCTGCTCGCACCGTTCGCGCTGCCAGGTCTTGTGCGCCGCGTCCGGGCCTTGCGGCCAAACCTGGCGATCTGCGCACAGCCTGGGCCGCTGGACCTGCTGATGGTCGCCGCGCTGCGGTGGCTGCGCCTGCCCGTCATCGTCGTGGTGCACGACGCCCAGGCGCATCCCGGCGACGGGATGCCCTTCGAGATGCTGCTCCAGCGCCTGCTGTGCCGCCGTGCCAACGCGGTCGTCGCGTTGACCACCCATGTCGCGAACCAACTGCGCATGCAGCACCTTGCCGGTTCACACGATCGCCCGCTGCTGGTCGCACGGCATCCGCCTGTGACGTTCGAACCACCGCCGCCGCCACCACTGGCGCATGGCGGCCCATTGCGCCTGCTGTCGTTCGGCCGATTGCTGCCATACAAGGGATTGGACCTGCTGGCGGAGACGCTATCGCGTCTCACGCATCACTTGGAGAGCCATCCGGGGCCGCGCTCGGAGGTCGAGATTCGCGTCGTCGGCAGCGGGCCGGAGACGCCGGCGCTGGCGGTGCTACGGGCGCTGCCCGGTGTCGCGGTGGAGAACCGCTGGGTGCCCGAGGACGAGGTCGGCGCACTGCTCGGCTGGGCGGATGCGTTGGTGCTCACCTACACCGAGGCAAGCCAAAGCGGGGTTGCGGCAGCGGCGCTGGCGGCTGGCCGCCGTGTGGTGGCGACCCGCGTCGGCGGCCTGATCGAGCAGTTGCAGGACGAACCGCTCGCCGCCCTGTGTCCGCCCGATGCCGACGTGCTGGCAGCGGTGCTGCGCGACCTGATCGCCGCTCCGGGCTGGCCACACAAGCCGGTTGATGCGGGCGCGGCCTGGCGGGACATGGCCGCGGGCCTACTGGCGTGGATCAGGGCCACCGCGCGATAGCTTTGCCGGCTTGGCCCCACATGCTACCGCCCGCACATGAAGCGCCTGCTGCGGCATCCGGCAACCCAGGCGACACTGGCATGGCTGGCGGGCCTGTATCTGCTATTCGCCCTGCGCACCACGCGCTGGGTGCTGGACGGCGCCGAGCACATGGCGCCACACGTCGCGAACCACGCCTTGGTGGCGGCGTTCTGGCATGAGCGGCTGCCGCTGATGCCGATGCTGTGGCTGAAGGCGCGGCGCATGAACCCGGCCCAGCGGATGAATGTGCTGATCAGCCTGCATCGCGATGGGCAACTGATCGCCTCGGTGATGCGGCGCTTTGGGGTGGCGACGGTGTTCGGCTCCTCCCGACGTGGCGGCGCGGCCGGGATGCGGGCGGCGCTGCCGCTGCTGGCGCGTGGCGAGCACCTGGTCATCACCCCGGACGGTCCGCGCGGGCCGCGGCGGGTGGCCGCCCCCGGTGTGGCGCAGGTCGCCGCATTGTCCGGCGCGCCGGTGTTGCCCTGCGCCGCGCAGACCTCGCGCCGGCGCGTGCTGCGAAGCTGGGACCGCATGGTGGTGCCGTTGCCGTTCGGCCGCGGCGTGCTGGTCTGCCTGCCGGTCATCAATGTCCCGCGCGACGGCTGGCAGGGCGCGTTGCCGGAGATTGCGGCGGCGCTGACCGCGGCGGCGGATCGGGCGGACCGACTGTGCGGGGCATGACGCCCTCGACGTCCCCATGGGCGGCGGTATGGGCGGCGGCGACCACCGCGGCCGCACCGTTATTGCGCCTGATGCTGCGCCGACGGCTGCGCCGCGGCAAGGAACTCGCCGGGCGGCTGGCCGAGCGGCGCGGCATCGACGCCACGCCGCGACCGCCAGGGCGCCTGCTCTGGCTGCATGCCGCCAGTGTCGGCGAGACGATGTCGATCCTGCCGGTGCTGGCCGCGCTCGCCACCCGCGCCCCGGAGTTGACGGTGCTGCTGACCACGGGGACGGTGACCTCGGCCACGCTGCTGACGCGCCGGCGTGAGGCCGGGCTGGAGGAACACTTCCTGCATCGGTTCATCCCGCTCGACGTGCCGGCCTGGGTAGCGCGTTTCCTGGACCATTGGCGCCCTGATGCTGCGGGGTTCGTCGAGAGCGAGCTGTGGCCCAACCTGCTGTTCGCCAGCCGTCGGCGGGGCATTCCCGTCATGCTGATCAACGCACGGATGTCGGAACACAGCATGGCGGGATGGCGGCGGGTCCCTGGGCTGGCGCGTGAGGTGCTGGGCTGCTTCGCCGCCGTGCAGGCGCGCTCGCCGGCGGATGCGGCGCGGCTAGAGCATCTCGGCGCCGATACGGTCAGCGTGCCCGGGGATCTGAAATTTGCCGCCCCGCCGCTGCCGGCCGAAGCCGCGGAACTGGATCGCCTGCGGGCCATGTTGACGAACCGCCCGATCTGGCTCGCCGCCAGCACGCATCCCGGCGAGGAGGCATTGGTGTTCGCCGTGCATCGCGCGCTGGCGCCGGTGCATCCCGGCCTGCTGACCATCCTCGTGCCACGCCACCCCGAGCGCGGCGCCGAGATTGCCGCTTCGGCCGGGGACATCCAATTGCATCGACGCTCGCTGGGTGGCGTGCCGCCGGGCCAAGGCGTGTGGCTCGCCGACACGCTGGGCGAACTGGGCCTGTGGTATCGGGTCGCTGACATTGTCTTCGTCGGGCGAAGCTTGCTGGCGCCGGGCGGTGGACAGAACCCGCTGGAGCCGGCGCGGCTAGGCTGCGCTGTGGCGGTCGGACCGTATATCGCCAACTTCCTCGATGCCGCGCAGGTGCTGGAGGCGGCCGGGGCGCTGACCCGCGTCGCCGATGTGCCGGCGCTGACCGCATGGATCGCGGGGATGCTGGCCGATCCGGCGCGGCGCGCGGCGGCCGGCGCTGCGGGGATCGCCGCCGCGGGGCGTTGGGCAGACCTGCCCGACCGCACCGCGCTGGCGCTGCTCGCGCTGCTGCCGGCCTGGACGCCGCCCCGTGCGCGCTAGGACAAGCGCCCAGCCAGTTGAGACTCTCCCCCTCCCCTTAAGGGAGGGGGTTGGGGAGAGGAGGCGGTGCGCACGCATCGTCGGTGCGACCCCGGCGCCGGCCCCTCCCCCGAACATAGATCCGCGTCGCGGCGCAAGCCCTCGAGGGCAGGGGGACAATACAAAACCCCTCCCACATCCCTACGTCAACGCGCACTGGCTTCCACCCACGCCCCCACGGGACCGGACCTGACATGCGCAGCCCGCCCGCGTTTTGGCGGCACGGGGTCCGATCGGTCTGGCCGGCCCTGCTGGCGCCGATCGGTACGGTCGTCGCCGCGGTGACCGCGCGACGCATTGCCAGCCCTGGATGGCGCGCACCAGTGCCGGTGATCTGCTGCGGCAACGTCACCGTCGGAGGTGCGGGGAAGACTACCCTGGCGCTCGATCTGGCCAACCGGCTGTGCGCGCGCGGCGTTGCTGTGCACGTCCTGCTGCGCGGCTACGGGGGCACCTCGCGCGGGGTGCACCACGTCGCACCGGGCGATCCGGTGTCGTTGGTCGGCGACGAGGCGCTGCTGCTGGCCGAGATCGCACCCACCTGGGTCGGTGCAGACCGCGCCGCCAGCGCCCGCGCCGCGGTGGCGGCCGGCGCCCAGGCATTGCTGCTGGATGATGGGTTGCAGAATCCGACGCTGGCCAAGGATCTGTCGCTGCTGGTGGTCGATGGTGGCGGCGGTTTCGGCAACGGCCATGTGTTGCCGGCCGGGCCGCTGCGCGAGCCGGTCGCCGCCGGCGCGGCGCGCTGCCAGGCAGCGGTGCTGATCGGCGCGGACGAGACCGGTGCGGTCGCGCGGTTGCCATCGGAATTGCCGCTGTTGCACGCGCGGCTGGAGCAAGGCCCGGAGAGCGCGGACCTGCTCGGCCAACGCGCGTTCGCCTTCGCCGGGATCGCGCGGCCGGAGAAGTTCTTTGACGGCTTGGAGCAAGCCGGCGTCACGATCGTGGCGCGCCGGCCATTCTCGGATCACCACCCCTACACCGCGCCGGAAATTCAAGACGTTCTCGAAACAGCGACGCGACTCGATGCGATTGCGGTGACGACACCAAAGGACGCGATACGCCTGCAGCCGGCGCTGCGCGCAGGCGTGCGTGTGGTGGGTGTCAGGTTGGTATGGGACGACGAGGCGGTTATCGAGAATCTGCTCGATGGGCAAATTACATCGCATGATCGTCCTACTCACCGACAATGATGGCTCTGATCTGCTGCTGCGGGTCGCCATGTAACAGACACCACACAAATTGTCCGAATGCCGTTACCAGTCTGGCATGGTTCGGTCGCATTCGCGTGCCAGGCTCTTGGCTGCGTAAGAAAGATGAGGAGACCAACAATGCGTAAAATCCTGCTCGCAACTGCCGCCATCTCGGGCTTGTTGACGCTCATATCGCTGCATGCCTCGGCCGCGCCGTTCAGCGGCCTGAGTGGGGCCGGTGCGGTGCAAGCCCACGACAACGTCACGAACGTCGATTGGGATGGGCACCATCATTACTGGCACCATCGCCGCTGGTACCACGGTCGTTGGCATTACTGGAATTGACGTTCGGGGTTGACGGGGAGCGTGCCGCTCGACGGACACGGTGCGCGCTCGGCTACCCTCGGCCATGACGAGCTGGCTGGCTTTCGTCCGCCGACCGCAGGGCGCACGCGAACCTCGACCGTGCGCCCAAGCGGGGTGAGCCAAGCGGTAAACCGGTCTATGGTTACGGTTCCGATGCTATCATGGGGCGCTTTGGAGAGTGTCGGCTGACATCCGGAGTAACGTGCTGCATGGTACTGGCGAGCCGTTACGCGGTGGACTTGGTGTGTCGTCGATCCGCGAACCTCCGCTATTAAACCGCCTCCAAATCAACACTCACCGACAGCTTATGCGTCCCTCCCCCCAGCAGCACACCCCGCACCGGGCTGACATCGCCATAATCCCGCCCCCAGCCGAGCACCACGTGCTCATCCTGCACCACCAGATCGTTGGTCGGATCTAAATCAATCCAACCATGCTCCGGCCCCAGCCACGCCCCAACCCACGCATGCGACTGATCCGCACCTCGTCGCGCCACGCGTCCAGGCGGCGGCCGCGTGCGAATATAGCCGGACACATACCGCGCCGGCAGACCCAGCGTGCGCAGCCCGGCGATCATCACATGGGTGAAATCCTGGCAAACGCCGGCACGCTGCCTCAGCACCTTGGCGACGGGCGTGGCGATCGTCGTAACGCCGGGGCGGAAATTGAAATCGCGGCGAATGCGCGCGGTCAGATCCAGCAGGCCGGCCAACACCGGCCGTCCGGCGGGAAAGGACACCGCTGCATAAGCCCCCGCTTCCGGGTCCGCCGGCGCCATCGGACTGGCGAACGCGAATTCAGCGATCTGCCAGCGTCCGCCACTACCGGAACGAGCCGTGGCAGCAATGGTATCCCACGCCGGCGTCGCGCCGGCAGCGGGCGGCGCGGGGAACAACACCTCGACGCTGGCGCTCAGCCGCACCTCGAACGCCGCGTGCGGCAGGTCGAGAAACAGCCAGCTAACACGGTTACCGAAATGATCCGTCCCATCGGTGCGTCGCGCCGCGGCCGGCGTGGTGTCGAGTTCGGCGCTCTTGACCACCTGCTGCGGCAACGCCCGCGGCAGCAGGTGCAGCATATGTGAGGCAAGATCGACCGGCTCGCCATAGGCATACGTGGTGGTGTGGCGCACCCGATATCTCAAGCGGCCCCCCGCAGCGCCGGCGCCTCGCCGCCCATGCCGACGGTCTGCGCCGCGGGCAGCAACGCAAAGTACCGGCGCGTCAGCCGATCCGACATCGAACCTATCCTGGCCTCGATCTCAAGCAAATCGGCAGTCAGCCGCGACGCCTCCGCCGCCTGATCCGCGGCGTCGGCAACACGGCGGACCAGCACCCTGGTATCGGCCAGCATCGCCGCGGCATCGGTGGCAAGCCCGCCCTCGCCGTGGCCCGCGACATTGGTCAAATGATGCCAAATCGCCTCCAATTGGAACGCCATGCCCCTCGGGTTGCCCTCATCGCCCAGCACCAGGTCCAGCACCGGCGCCGGCTGCAGCACAGTCAAGTAACGACTGCGATAGGTAATGACGGAATCGCACAGCTCCAGCACCAGGCGCAGCCCGGATTCAATGCGCACCGGCGGCTGATCCAGCGCAATGCCGACCTCGGCGGCGATCGCCTGGGCACGCTCGATGCGCCGGCCGAGATCAAGAAACAGCCACCCGCCGCCACGCACCATGTTCTCCGCCGCGACGCCCGCAAAGGTCGCGGCAAAGCGAAGAATGCTAACCATCGCATGGGCAAGCTGATCCAGGCTGCGGCGCGCCCGCACGGCATCCGCGTGCGCCTGGCGCAGCGCGATGGTGAAAGTGGAGTACATGTCGCCGGTCAGGCGGTCGCGTGCCAGCTCGGTCATGCGCGCCACCGTGGCGAACAACTCGGCGATGGTACCGCCCTCGCGCGCGGTGGCCAGCAGCGCCTCGGACAGCGCGCCAATGCCGTACGCCGCGCCCTGCATCTCCGGCGAGACCAACCTTGCATGCGCCAGGCAGCTCAGCAGGCATTCCAGTTCCACCACCTCGCGCGGCATCGGGTTGCCACGCGACAGGCGAACCAGCGTGGCGCGCACCAAACGCGCAGCCGCCTCCAGCCGCTCGGTGTAGCGGCCGAGCCAGAACAGGTTGTCGGCCACCCGGCTCGGCAGGTCGCCGGTGGTGCGGCGGATCGGCAGCGGCGCCATCGGCATCATCGCCGGTCCGATGATCTCCTTGCGCTCATCGTTCAGCACCCACACGTCCTTCGACAGTCCGTGCGTCGGCAATGCGCCGGCAAGGTGCTCGCCCTGCTCGATCACCCGCGCCAGCCCGCCTTCCATCACGTGCCAGGCATGCCCGTCATGCATCAAGAACATGCGTAGAACGATCGGTTTCGGCACCATTCCGGTTTCGCCGGCCGACGGTGCGACGGACGGCGCGATGGCGGCCGAGGCAGCGTAGTCCCAACCGCTCGCCTCGATCCGGGCCAGCAGGGCAGCGCGCTCGGCTTCGCCCAACTCCGCCAGCATTGCCGCCGGTGCAGTCCCGTCGGTGGCGGAACGGATCAGCCATCGCGTCGGGTCCTGTCGCGCCAGGTCGCGCGCGCGTCGATCGCCCAGCCACATGGTCGGCAGGCTGGGCAACAGCAGCCGCTCGCCCAGCACGCGCAGCGACAGCGCCGGCAGCCACGCGGCCAGCGCCGGTGCCTCTACCAGGCCGGACCCGGGATCGTTGCTGATGCGCAGCGCGCCGTTGCGTGCAGCGTCCATCAGGTCCGGCACACCCAGCAGGCTGCCGGCATCCAGCTCCAACGGGTCGATCATGCGGGCATCGAGCCGGCGTAACAGCACGTCCACGCGTTGCAGCCCCTTCAGCGTCTTCAGGAACACCACGCCACCACGCACGGTGAGGTCGCCGCCCTCCACCAGCGCACAAGACAGCTCGCGCGACAGGAACATGTGCTCGAACCAATGCGGACTGCCGGTGCCCGGCGTCAGCAGCGCAATTGACGGATTGGCGCGGTCCGGCGCCAGCCGCTGCAACGCGTCCTGCCACGTGTCGAAGAACGGCCGCAGTGCCCTGATCTGCGTGCCGCGAAACGTCTCCGGCATCACCCGGGCCAGCACCCGGCGGTTCTCCCGCGCGATGGCAATGCCCGCCGCACCGGCGGTGCGATCGGCCAGCACCATCCACTGACCGTTCGGCCCACGGATCAGATCGGCAGCGTAAAACTCCATCCGCTGCGGCCAGGCAGGCCCTCCGACGCTGGCTCGGCAGGCGCGCAGAAACCCGGGATTTGGATAAATCAGCGCCGGCGGCAACACTCCATCCGACAGCAACGTCTGCCCGCCATAAAGATCGGCCAGCACGGCCGCCAGCAGCGTCGCACGTTGCGCAAGCCCCGCCGCAAGCTCCCGGAACTCAACGGCCAGCAGCGGCAACGGAATCGGATCGCACCGCCAGGCAAGACGATCAACGCCCGGCAGAATGGAGGTAACCCCCTCATCCTCGAACGCACGATCGACACGCCGCGCCGCCTCCTGCACGCCGCCATCGCCCAACGTCGAGAAAGCGCCGAGCAGGCCACGCCAGTGCGGGCGCAACCCGCCGCGCCCATCCACCATCTCATCCAGGCCAACGGGATACGTCACGCGCGGTCCATGCACAGTCGATCGGACTGCCAGCATCGTGCAATGCCGCAGCGCGGGCTAGAGGGGCACCCTCCCGACGCGAGCGCTTGAACCGAGGCAAGGCCGGGGCTTTGCCCAGTCCCCCCTCCCGTGCCCCAAATCAAAATGGATGGAGTCCAGAGGCTCCGCCTCTGGTGGGGGTCCAGGGGGCAAAGCCCCCTGGCGGGTTTCAGGGCAGAGCCCTGACCTTTCTTGGGTTCAAGCGCTCGCGCCGGGAAGGTATCGCAGTCTACGCGGCGGCGCGCATTGGGCGGCCGTGTTGGAAATGGCGCCGGCGCTGCTGTTGCTGGGCGGGTCGCGCTGGCTGGCTCGCACCCGTGTCGGCTGGGACGTGACCGATCGGTTGCAGTTTCACGCCGTTGACCCGCTCGATCGCGCGCAGTGCCGCGCGTTCCGACTGATCGCAGAACGAGATGGCGATGCCACTGGTGCCCGCCCGTGCGGTGCGGCCGATGCGGTGCACGTAGCTCTCGGGCTCCACGGGTAGGTCGAAATTGATCACATGCGAAATGCCGGTGACGTCGATCCCACGTGAGGCGATGTCGGTCGCCACCAGCACGCGCGCGCGGCCCGAGCGGAAGCGGTCCAGCGATTTCTCGCGCGCGGCCTGGCTTTTGTTACCGTGTAGCGCCTCGGTCTGCACCTGGGCGGCGGTGAGGTGGTCCGCCACCTTGTTGGCGCCGTGCTTGGTCCGGGTGAACACGATCACACGCGCCATCTCCGGATTTTCCAGCAGTCGGGTCAGCAGGGCGCGCTTGCCCGAGGCATCGACGAAATGCACTCGCTGCTCGATCTTTTCCGGCGTGCGGACTTCCGGGGTCACTTCCACGCGCAACGGGTCACACAGGAAGCTGTTGGCAAGTTGGCTGACCTCGGGCGCCATGGTGGCGGAGAACAGCATCGACTGGCGCTGTGCCGGCAGTGCGGCGATGACATGGCGGATGTCGCGGATGAAACCAAGGTCCAGCATGCGGTCGGCTTCGTCCAGCACGAAGTGCGTTACCTGGTCGAGCCGAAGGTGTTTGGTGCCCATCAGGTCGCGGATGCGGCCCGGGGTGCCGACGACGATGTCCGGCCCGCGGCGCATGCGTTCCTCTTGGGGGCGGCGGCCGACGCCGCCAAGAATGACGCAGGTGGAGACCGGCTGGCCGATGGCGAAGGACCGGATCGCGGCCTCGATCTGCAGCGCGAGTTCGCGCGTGGGGGCAAGGATCAGGCAGCTTGTGGAGAACGGCCGAGGACGGCGTTGCGCGGCGGCCAGGTGCTGCAGGATGGGCAGCGCGAAAGCCGCGGTCTTGCCCGTGCCGGTCTGTGCGACGCCGAGCAGGTCATGGCCGGCGAGCAGCTTGGGAATGGCGCCGGACTGAATGGGCGTCGGGATGTCGAAGCCCTGTTTGGTAAGGGCACGCAGAATTGGCTCGGCGAGGCCGAGCGAAGCGAAGGTCGGGGAGGTCAAAGGAAGGATATCTCCGGCGCAGTGGGGGCCTTCAGCCCGCGCGGGTATGCGCCTTGTGTCCGCCGACCCCGCGTAACAATGGGGGCGAACCAGTTTCGAATGAGATGTCCCGGGAGGGGCGCGACCAAGGTGGCCGGGCGCCAATTACGCGATCACGAGAAGCTCGGGCCGAGCATATGAGCCAGTTCGGCGGGAATAGCAAGGCGATATTGTGCGTAGCAGCATAACGCCGTTCCCCAAGCGCCTTCGTGCGGCAGGCGGAGAAGGGGCGCACCTGACCGCGCTGATTTTGCTACCACGCACGTGCGTGGGCCAGCCGCATCTGCCCCGGTCACGAACGACGTCTTCCCTTGGAATGTGTGCATCATCAGGTCTTCTGCAGGATGGACGCCGGAAGCTGGCGCCGCGCATGGGCACCAAGCAGCGCAACCGAGGTCGCGGCGATCGCAGCCGTGACGCAGGCGAACAGAAAAATCTGCCGCGGCGGCCAGCCCATCGCCAACAATGCGCCGCCGAGCGCCGGGCCAGCGATGCCGCCCAGCCGCCCGACTCCGAGTGCCCATCCGACGCCGGTGGTGCGCATGCGGGCGGGATAGCGCGCGGCAGCCAGGCCGTTCGCCGCCAACTGGCTGCCGATCGTGCAAGCGCCCATCACGAAGATCGCCCCCAACAGCAAGCCATACGGCATATCCAGCAACGCGAGCATGGCGATCACCACAACCCCGCCGCCGTAGCTGACGACCAGCACGCGCTCCGGGCCGAACGATGTGCTCAATGGCCCGAGCAGCAGGATGCTGAGCACCGCGCCGGCGGACATCAGGCTGGCGGCGAACACCGCATCCGCCGGGCTCAGCCCCGACAGATGCAGCACCGACGGCAGCCAGTAGCTGATCATGTACATGCTCATCAGATTGGCGAAGAACATGATCCACAGCAGAACGGTGCGGCTGGCGTAGCCGTCGGCGAACAACGCGCCGACTGGGTTGCCGCGCAGGACATCCACGTGCCGGACGCTCGCGTAATCCGGATCGACACCCATCGCCGCATAGATCCGCATCACCCGCGGCGATCGCCGTTCACGCGTCAGCAGGAAGCGCACGGATTCCGGTAGCATCAGCAGCAGCACCGGGATCAGCGCCAGCGGCAGTACGCCGCCGATCAGGAAGACGACCTGCCAGCCATAATGCGGCAGCAATTGCGCCACGAGCTGTCCGCCGAGGAACCCGCCCAGCGTATTGCCGGTGAACACCCACATGATGGTGATGGTGCGCAACCGCGCCGGCGTATAATCGGCCGCGAGCGCCACGGTCGAAGGCATCAGCGCGCCGATGCCAATGCCGGTCATGAAGTGCAGCACCGCCAACATGCCGACCGAGGTCGCCACGGCGCTGAGCAACGAAAACACGCAGAGGAACGCCAGGCTGTGCAGAATGACCGGTTTGCGGCCCATCCGATCGCCAATCGGGCCGGAGGCAAGCGCGCCGACCATGATGCCGAGGCTCGACATGACAAACGCATTGGCGAACGCCGCGGCCGGAACTCCCCAGGCGTGAGACAAGGCAGGCGCGGCCATGCCGATCGAGGTGATGTCGTAGCCATCGAACGCCTGCGCCAACGCGCACAGGATGGCGACGCGGATTTGCAGTGGGCCGAAGCTCTGGCTCTCCAGTATCGTCTCTGTATCGGAATATGATTGCCCACTCATTGCTGGTTTCCCCGCAGGTTGGTCAAGCATCAAGCGCTCAGGCGACATTTTTCCATGCGGCCGGCTCCGGCTCCTATGCGACCGGCTCCTCGGCCGCTGGGACGCGCGTGATCCGGTGCGCCTGCAGCACCGGCAGCACCTCACGCGCGAACCGGCGGATTTGCTCGATGAACATTTCGTGCGGCATGGCCCCGCGATTGAGGTTGATCTGCACCGAACCGGCCCCGGTGTGTTCGGCAAGCGCGATGATCCGCGCGGCGACGTTTTGCGGCGAACCCCAGGGCAGAAGCTCGGCCAGTCGTTCCACATCCGCCATCGTCATGTTGCGGAAATCCTCGCGCGCATGTTCCGCCGCCCGGAGATTCTCCGGGCGGACGTAATCGGTAGAGGATTGCGTGCTGTAGCCGGCCTGGCGTTGCCGGCTGGTCTCGGTAAAGTTGCCATGGCTGAACAGCGTGCGATTGAAGTACAACAAGTACGGCGCGCACTCCTTGATTGCTTCCTGTTTGCTGCCCGCCACGTAGGCCGACACCCCGAGCGACAGATGATCCGGCGTGATGCGGTGTCCGTGCCGCGCGAGGCACGCGGCATAATAGCGGATGATATCATTCTGCAGACCGCCGGGTGCGAGGCCCGGCGTGATGCGCGCATTGTGACGCGCGGCGAACTCGATCGATTCCTTGCTGCCGACAACCGGAATCCAGATCTCCGGATGCGGCTGTTGCACCGGGCGCGGCCACAGCGCCACGTGCTGGTACGACCAGAACTTCCCTTGATAGGAGAACACCTCTTCGGTCCATGCGCGCGTGATGATCTCGTATGCTTCGTCGAAGCGGGCGCGCGACTCCGCCAGCGCAACGTTGTGCACCTGATACTCTCGCGGAATGCCGCGCGCGAACCCGGAGATCAGCCGTCCGTTGGACAGGCAGTCCAACATTGCCAACTCCTCGGCCAACCGCAGCGGTTCGTGCAGCGGCAGCAAGTTGCCGTAGATCAGCAGCTTGACCCGGCTGGTGCGTTGTGCGGCGGCGGCTGCCATCAGGTTCGGCGAGTTCATCAGCCCATAGGGCGAGCAGTGGTGCTCGTTGAAGCCGAGCCCGTCGTAGCCCAGTCGATCGATCTCCTCCCACGCGGACAGGTGCTCGGCATAGGTGCGAACCGCGACGCCGGGTTTGAAATGACGCGACGACAGTGGATAGGGGAGCTCGTTGCCGACCTTCAGATGATCGAGGTTTTCGCCATAGGCCAGCAGATCGAAAACAAAGACCCGCATTGTCCGTTTCCCCTTGCGCGTCACGCAAGCCGGCTGCCCGGCTGACGTGCGCACGCAGGGTAGTTCGCCTGATTCCGCGGCGCCAGATCACCGCCGACTATGGTGCGGCGATCGTCGGGAGCGGATTTCGGCGCAGGGCGGCCGGCGAGTTCGAGAGATCGTCTAACACCAGGTCGCGAAAGGATTGACCCACCGACGTTTCATCACGTCATGGCCCGCCCCCGGGGTCGGCCCGAAGGGCCGCCCGAGGACAGGCTCCGGCGGGCCATCCATGACTTTGCTGTCGCCAGCAAGGAAGTCGTGGATGGCCCGTCTGTGCGCGCCACGACGTTAAAGAGTCAATCCGTTCGTCACCTGGGATAATAGAAACCTCGAGCTTTGGCGCTACCCCCGCCGCAAATCCAGCGTACGGGGATACTCCTTTCCCACCGACAGCCGCGGCTCCGCCATTGGCCCTGGCGTGTGTCCGATGGGAAAGAATCGCGCCCGACGCCGCGCCTCGGCCTCGTTCGCATTCACCGGGAAGGTCTCGTAGCTCCGTCCGCCCGGATGCGCGACCTCATGGGTTAATCCGCCCAGAGAACGGCCGCTCCAGCGGTCGTAGATGTCGAACACCAGCGGGGCCTGCGCCGGGATCTTCGGGTGCAGCGCGCTGTATGGCTGCCAGGCCTTGAACCGCACGCCGGCGACGAATTCCCCGGCGCGCTCAGTCGGTGTCAGCGGCACCGCGACGCCGTTGCACGCCAGCACATAGCGCTCGTCGTTCCAACCGCTGACCCGCGCCTGCACCCGTTCCGTCGAGGAATCGACGTAGCGCGCGGTAGCACCCGCCGCCTGCTCCTCACCCAGCACGTGCCAGGGTTCCAGCGCATGGCGGATCTCTAGCTCGGTCTCACGCACCGCAACCGAACCGATCTGCCGAAACCGGAACTCCAGATGTGGCGCAAACCAGGCCGGGTCCAGCACGAAACCCAGCGCGCGCAAATCCTCCAGCACGTCCCGAAAATCAAGCGCGCAGTAGTGCGGCAGCATGAATTCGTCGTAAAGCCGCGTGCCCCAGCGCACCAGCCGCCGCTCATACGGCGACTGCCAGAACGCCGCGACGGCAGCGCGCATCAGCAGCATCTGCGCCGCCGACATCCGCGCGTGCGGCGGCATCTCGAAGCCGCGGAACTCCACCAGGCCGCGCCGCCCGGAGCCGCCCTCGGGCGCATACATCTTGTCGATGCAGAACTCGGTGCGGTGGGTGTTGCCGGTCATGTCGGCCAGCAGGTTGCGGAACACCCGGTCGGTGATCCACGGCGGCGTCTCGCGAAATGGCGAGATCTGCGCGAAAGCGATCTCCAGCTCGTTCAGGCTGTCCTGCCGTGCCTCGTCAATGCGCGGGTGCTGGCTCGTCGGGCCAATGAACAGTCCGCTGAACAGATAGGACAGGCTGGGATGGTTGTGCCAGAAGCCCAGCAGGGACTTCAGCAGATCGGGTCGGCGCAGGAACGGGCTGTCCTCGGCATGCGCGCCGCCCATCACCACGTGGTTGCCGCCGCCGGTGCCGACATGGCGCCCGTCGAGCATGAATTTTTCCGTTGCCAAACCGACCTGACGGGCTTCCTCGTAAAGCTGTTCCGTGCGCGACACATGGTCCGCCCAATTGCTCGCGGGATGCACGTTGACCTCGATCACCCCGGGATCGGGAGTGATCGAGAAATGCAGCAGCCGCGGATCCGACGGCGGCAGGTAGCCTTCCAGGACCACCTTGTGACCGACCTCCTGCGCCGTCGCCTCAATCGCGGCCGCCAACTCCAGCCAGTCCTCGGCACTGAACAGCGGCGGCAGGAAGATATGCAGCTTGCCGTCACGGGCTTCGACGGACAGCGCCGTGCGCACGGTGCTCGGCCCGTCGACACCAAGCTCGTCGCTGCCAGGTATTGGCACCTCCTGTGGCACCGGCGGGAACGCAACGTCGAAGCCGGCACCACCCATCGGGCGGTTCCCTGAGGGACCACCCATCGGGCGGTTCCCTGAGGCACCACCCATCGGGCGACGCAGCGCTGCGCGGATCGCCTGCGCGGAGGCAAATGGCGGGCGCATCGCGAATGCGTCCGGTTCGACCTCGTATTCTATTGTTTCGGGATCGACCCACGGTAGGCTTTCCAGCGGCAGGCGCAGGCCGATCGGTGAATCGCCCGGCAGCAGGAACATGGTGTCGCCGCGGAAGTACCATTTGCCGCTTTGCCAGCGGCGTGCGCCGTCCGCGATCACCCGGCGCAACGGCAACACGCTGCCGACCGGCGACGCCAGCCCATGGCTGAACACCCGCGCCAGCCGTGCACGCTCCAGCCGGTCGCGCAACCTGGCATCTTCGACGACGACGTTGGCCGGCAGCGTCCGCTCGCGCCACAGGTAGTAATAGATGTCCTCGCAGGCCGGAATGATCAGTCCCGGATCGATCTGCAGCCGCTCCGCCAGCAGGGCGGCGAACCGCGCGGCATCGGCAGCCTGCGCCGTGCCGGTGTCGTCATCGCCGGCCAGCAGGTCCGGATCGGTCCACACCGGATCGCCATCCGCTCGCCAATGCGCATGCAGCGCCCAGCGCGGCAGTTGCTCGCCGGGATACTGCTTGCCCATGCCATATTGCAGCGCGGCTCCGGGCGCCCACAACGGCGCCAACCGCCGCAGCAACCGGCCGGCATAAATCCGCTTGGTGGGACCCATCGCGTCGGTGTTCCACTCCGGCGCGTCAATGTCGGTGGCCGAAACGAATGTCGGCTCTCCGCCGAGCGTCAGCCGCACATCGCCCGCTTGCAGTGCGCAATCGACCCGCGCGCCGGCGGCCAGGATGTCCTTCCACTGCGCCTCGGTATACGGCTTGGTGACCCGCGGGCTCTCGCTGATCCGCCGCACCGACATTTCGAACTCGAAATCCACCTTGCACGGCTCGACCATGCCGGAGATCGCAGCGGCCGACATCGGATCGGGACTGGCGGCCAGTGGGATATGTCCCTCGCCCACCATCAACCCCGAGGTCGCATCGAAGCCGATCCACCCGGCACCCGGCAAATACACCTCAGCCCAGGCGTGCAGGTCGGTAAAGTCGGCGCTCGGCCCCGCCGGCCCCACCAAATGTTTCATATCAGCAACAAGCTGGATCAGGTAGCCGGAGACAAAGCGCACCGCGTAACCCAGGTTGCGCAGCAACTGCACCAGCACCCAGGCGGAATCCCGGCACGACCCTTGGCCGTTGCCAAGCGTTTCTTCCGGCGACCAGACGCCGGGCTCCATGCGCACGATATAGGAGATGCGGTTCTGCACCGCGCGGTTCAGCGCGACCAGCATATCCACCGTGTGCTGCTCGCCCCGCGGTACGTCCGCCAGCAACGCCGCCAGCAACGGACCCGGTGTCGCCGCCTTGCGGAATGGTGCCAGCTCTTGTTCCAGCACCGGATCGTAGCTGAACGGCCAGGTCTCGGCCTCCGGCTCCAGGAAGAAATCGAACGGATTCACGGTGGTCATGTCGGCAACAAGGTCGACCGTCACATCGAAATGGGTGACCCGCTCCGGGAACACCACCCGGGCCAGGAAATTGCCCTGCGGGTCCTGCTGCCAGTTCAGGAAATGCGGCTTCGGCGCCACGTCCAGCGTGTAGGACACGATCCCGGTGCGCGCATGCGGCGCCGGTCGCAGGCGAATTGTTTGCGGCCCCAGCACCACTGGGCGCTCGTAACGATATGCGGTGCGATGGGTCAGCGCGACGTGGATCGACATGCGGAACCTGCAATGCGCGTGTGGCGCCGCAGCATAGTGGCAGGCGGCGCGCTCGCCAGGGGGGTTAGGACCCTCCCCCTCTCTCAAGGGGAGGGGGAGAGTCAACTTTCAACTTTCGAACTCAGTCACCCGCAAACCGCCTCGGGTCGATCGCCGCCACGATCCCGCCCACCGCACCCGGATCGCGCCCGAGCACCAGGTCCGCCACCAGCCGCCCAGCCGCGGGCGAGGTCTGGATCCCATACCCGCCCTGGCCGACGCACCAGAAGAACCCCTCCGCCGTTGCATCCCACCCGAATGCCAGGCTGCGGTCGGGGGTGAAGGTGCGCAGCCCAGCCCAACTCCGCTCGACGCGACGCACTTCGATGTCCAGCGCCTGCTGCATGCGGTCAATGCCGATCGCGATGTCCAACTCGTCCGGCTGGATGTCCTGCGGGTCCATCGGCGTCTCATCGGCCGGAGAAACCATCAGCCGGGTGCGCGCCTCCGGCCGTGCGTACCAGGTATGGGCGCAGTCGTTGATCATCGGCCAATGCTCGGCCTCGAACGGACTGGGATCGATGATCGCGGCAGTGCGCCGGCAGGGCGTCAGGCCCAGCTTGCGAACCCCGGCGATGGCGGCGACCTCGTCCCCCCAGGCGCCCGACGCGTTGATGATGACCGGTGCGTGAAAGACAACCCCGGTCGAGGTGTGCACGTCCCAGCCGCCGGCCCGCCGCTCGATCTGCCCGGCCCGGCTCCGCAGCGCCAGCGTCCCGCCGGCGGCCCGAAGCTGCCGCAGGAACCCCTGCTGGATCGCCGCCACGTCCAGGTCGAAGCCGTCATGCTCGATCGCACACGCAACGGCGTAGTCGGGCCGCAGCGCCGGCACCATCTTGCACGCCGCCTCGACCGTCAGGCTCTGTAGGCCGATCCCCTCGGCCAGCATCTGGTCAAGCTGGGCGCGTTGCTCCTCCGGCGCCAGGAAGATGACCGTGCGATGGCTGACCAACGGATGTTCGGCGAAGCCCGCCGGCGGCGCCTGCAGGAAGTCGCGCGACAGCCCGGTCAGCACGCGCACGTCGGGCGGCCCGTAGTTCAGCATCCAGATTGCCGCCGATCGGCCCGTGGTGTGGTAGCCGGGCGCGTCCTCCGCCTCCACCAGCGCGACGCGCTTGTGCGGCGCGAGATGCGCTGCGGCGGTGGAGCCGGCCATTCCGGCGCCGACGACGACAATGTCGAAATCCTGGGTTATCATGCGCTGCACAATCGATCCTGCTACGGTAGCGGGCAAGGGCAATTCCAAGCATGCGCGCCCGGTGACAGCGCCACGAAGCGAACCGAATGCGGGCATTGGCGCCGGCCGCTCGGGCGCCCCGTGCTGAAACTCCGCCGCGGCAGATGACAATTTCGCGCAAACCGGACGGCGCGCTTGAAACTCACCCCCAAGACCGGCTCAGTTGGCCCAGGACATGGCAACACAGGGGAGACGCGATCATGGCCAATCCGTTCGTGCACGTGGAACTCAGCACCCAGGACGTCGCCAAGGCGAAGTCCTTCTACCAGTCGTTGTTCGCCTGGACCCTGAACGACGAGGATATGGGTGGCGGCATGACCTACACGATGATCAACGTCGGCGAGGGCACCGGCGGCGGCATGATGCAGCACCCGATGCCGAATGCTCCGTCGATGTGGATGCCCTATGTGCTGGTCGACGACATCGTGGGTGCGACGGCGAAGGCGAAGTCGCTCGGTGCGACGGTGGTGCGTGACGTGATGGAGGTGATGGACGTGGGATCGCTGTCCATCATCACCGACCCGACCGGTGCCACACTGGGGCTGTGGCAGCCGAAAGCGAAGTGATCGGGGCGGCGGTCCGGGGAGACCGCTGCTTCGGACGATAACGGATACGGAAAGATTCGCGGCGGCTAGCGCCGCGAACCTTTCGCCCGCGAGGCCTTCACGACCGATCCTAACTACAGCAGGTCGGCGACCGCGTTCCAGTACCGCTTGATCGCATCGAGATGATCGGCCAGCGACCGGCCGGCGATGCGACGCAGGTGGCCGCGCCCTGAATACGTCCCCAGTGTCAAATGCGTGACGCCGCACGATTTCCAGAAACTGACAGTGTCCCGCCACTCGGCCTCGGCGCCGATACCGACCGTAACGCGCGTATCGATGCCGATGCCGATGCCGGCCGGATCGCGGCCCGCTGCCTCGGCATATGCACGCAACTTGGCAATCGCCGCCGCGGCCTCATCGCCGGGTCCGTAACTTAGCGGCGTCCAGCCGTCGCCCCATTTGACCACACGGTGCAGGGTCGCGTCGGCATGCCCGCACACCAGATCGGGATCGCGCGCTTTACCGGCAGAGGGTTGGTCCCGGCGTCCTCGATCGTGTGGAACTGCCCGTTGAACGTAACGTGCGGCTCCGCCCAAAGGGCTTTCATCACCTTGACCTGCTCTTCCGATCGGCGTCCGCGATTGCGAAAATTCTCGTTGAGCCCAACGAATTCGACTGGGTTCCATCCCACGCCAATGCCCAGGCGGAACCGTCCCCCGCACAGCACGTCAAGTGATGCGGCCTGCTTCGCCACGAGAACGATCTGGCGCTGCGCCAGGATCAACATCTGGGACGAGAACTCAACCTTCTGGGTGCAGCCGGCGAGAAAGCCGAACAG
>DASRQX010000222.1:0-4531 GCA_035696165.1 Acetobacteraceae bacterium
GTGTTATTGAACGCCTTCGAGCCAGCCGTCTGCGTCACGAAGTTGAAGTCACCCTGGTGACGCGTGCCATATATGTATTCCCAATAGGCCTG
The DNA here is from genome assembly GCA_035696165.1 of Acetobacteraceae bacterium. GTDB lineage: Bacteria > Pseudomonadota > Alphaproteobacteria > Acetobacterales > Acetobacteraceae > Palsa-883. The sequence continues at coordinate 93 of DASRQX010000222.1, forward strand.
AAGCCCCGGTGTGATCTGCCATTGGCCACCGGCACCGAAGGCGTTTTCATGGCGCTGCGACACCCCGGTCAGTGCCACTGCGCCCTGCGAGTCGAAACCATAGTAAGCGGCGCCGACTGTGAACGGACCGGTCACGTACTGGATGCCAACCAGGTATGCGTTGGCCCCCACCGCTTGCTTCGGCGACGTAGCCACAATACCGTTGTACTGGCCGCCCTGCCATGCGGCACCGGCCGTAACCCCATGGATTGTTACGTCGGCAGCGACGAAGCCGGCGCTTACGCCCTTCGTTTGCCCGTTGTATTTGGTGCCGGGAACGCCAAGTTCCGCCGGCGTAATCGCCGGCCCGGTGTAGTTCACGACACCGCTGCCGATGTAGTCGCCGAATGCGTAGATCGACGCCGGCCCGACGATACCCTGGTACCGCAGGCCGGCCTGGATCTCGTTCCTGAATCTGAAATTGTCGGTCGGTATACCCCCGGTGTTGGTCTGCCCCGACGACGACAGCGAGGGACAGCTTGTTGAGGCGTTGGCACACACGAATTCAATACCGTTGCCATTGTTCGGCGCAAAATCGAAGCCGAAGTCTACGCCGGCGAATTGCGGCGACAGATAGACGATCTTGTTCGATCCGTATTCGGCACCCTGCAGCGAGTACCACGGATAGGTCGGCGAGGTATTGCCGTTGACCGCGCCTGGGGCGTCGCCGTCCCACAGGCCCTGGGCGACGTTCTGGAACGTGCCGATGCCGGCGTCGAAAAGACCGGAAACACCGTCACCCTGGCCCAGTCGGACGATGCCGATTTTATCCTGCGCCGCCCAAACGAATGCGCGCCGAACAAACAGTGTCTGCGCAGAGAGCAGGCCGGATGTGCCCGTGGTGGTTGAGCTGTTCTGGGCGTTTGTGGCAAGGATCGAGGTGGTGGCGGAGCTGGGATTGGCCTCGAATCCGACGCCGTTGAAATTCTCACGAATTTCCGCGTTGGCACCCCAGCGCAGACCGTTGGTCGCCATTCCACTGACGCCCGGAAACAGGCGGAAGTAGGTACCCAAATTATATGGCGCTTCCTTGTTCTGGCCCACCACGTCGCCGGTGGACCCCTCGACCGAGAACTCGGACCACATCCTGCCATTCAGGCGGATCACCATGCTGCCCGGCACCGGATTGGCCACCGTCCCCGGTATCGCCGCGGCTTGATGGTTGTTGTTGTCGTTCGCGGATTGGCCGAAGTTCGGCGTGATCAGTGTCCCCATCGGCGGTGTCGCCAACTGCGGCGCGGGAGCCTGCGCTCGTGCTGGATATTGCACTATCGTTATGGAACCGAGCATGGCCGCACCGGCCAGCAAAATTCTGCGCAACACAGTTCTCCTTGCTTTGTCGGACTTGCCGACGACTTGTTGCAGGCCCCTCCCTGGCTGCGCCATTCTGTCCTGCAAACAATAAGACCAGTGTTGTGTCGCGGTAATTCCCAGCTTCCACGAACTTTTTTTTGGAGCGCACCGCGTGGTCGATCGATTCTTCGCCGGAGTCGGCGTTGGAAGGTCGAACGCGTATTCCGGGCTAATATTATAGCGGAACGGTAATTTTACCGGCGTGGATCTCCGCTCACTCAGGGTGGTGCCCTGCTCGCGAGTTACGTTACCATTACAAAATAGGTCTGTGGCTCACCGAAACCAACGGCACTAGCGAAGTTCGGCGTCCAACATATCGACCGGCCGGCGGCGCCTGATCAATGGCGCAAGTCGATTGAGCAGGCCAAGCCGCGCCAGGCACCAGGCCAGTCCGAGCAGGCAGATCGGCGCGCCGGCTGCCGGCCGCGCGGCCATCAACCCGAGCGGTCCCCGCGGTTCGCCAAACAGCCACGGCAGCAGCAGCGCCATCGCGACCGCTGACGCGGCGGTGGCCAGGGCGGGCAGTCCGGCGCGGATCGGCGCCAGCCTGCCGATGCGCAGCGCGCGCGCTCATCATGATTGTGTAGGGCCTGGTCACCAGCTGCGCGACCAGCCAGACAGCCATCGCCTGTGCCGGCGTCGCCGGCCGCACCACCGCGACGCCGACCAGCATCGCGATCACGGCGTCGATGTTGGCGGCCAGCGCCGGGCCGGGCGTGCCTTTCGCGATCAGGGCGGCACCGCCGGAAACCGCAGGAACAGCCAGGCGGTCAGGGCGATCAACGGCAGCGCGGCCGGACCCACCTCGACCCAGGCCGGCCCCAGCAGCAGCCGGGTCAGTGGCACGATCATCACCGCTATCATCCCGAGCAGCGGCAGCACAACCAGGGCGGCAAGACCGAGGCAGCGGTCCATGACCCGACGCAGCGCGGCCAACTCTTGCTGACGCGCCGACATCGCTGGCAGCATCAGCCGCGACAGCGCGGTGAACACTCGTCCGCACACCGTATCGACCAGGCGGAATGCCATGTGCACCTCGCCGAGCGGCGCCGCGCCCGCGGAGGCGCCGATCACCAGCACGAACAGCCGGTAGCGCCCAAGCTGCACCAGCGTGCTGGCGGTCAGCGGCAGCCCCAGCGCCAGCAGTTCGCGCACCGCGCGCAGGTTGGGCCGTCGCAGGGCGCGTGTGGGACTGCCGCAAAGTTGGGGGTGCAAGCGCCAAGAAGGCATTGTCGCGTCTTTCGTCGGCGGGGAGAGTGGGCGCGTGGCCTGGATTTTGAGGTTGGTGAAGATCGGCGCCGAGAGTGAGGTGCAGGCTCAGGACGTCATGGAAATCGACCGGCCCGATGATCTCGGCGATATCTCCGATCTGGGTTTGACTCTGTCTGAAACGAAGCGGTTGTTGGCAGCGCTCCAGCAGGAAATCGTCGCCGTCCAGGTCAGGCAGCACGCCGCCCGGCGGCCGATCTGCTCACGCTGTGGCGATGCGTGCCGCGTGAAAGACTAGCGGGAGCACGTGGTCGCGACGCTCTTCGGTCAAGTCACGATGCGGCTTCCCCAATTTCGCTGTGCCGCCTGTGGCGGGATCGAAGCGGGTGTTGACTGGCCACCGTATTGCCGGGCGACACCGGAGCTGGTTCGGCTTCAGGCCCATCTTTCCGCCGTCATGACATACAGGCCGGCTGCCGATCTTCTGGAGCAGATGTTCTCCCGGTCAACGCCGCGAAGCATCCCGAGACAGTGCGCCGTCATGATCTGAATGTCGGCGAGGCACTCCAGGAATGTGCCGCGATCACGCCTGGAAGACGGCGCCCGCGGTCGTGGTGACGCTGGATTCGACCTTCATCCGGAGCTGTGAAAACGGCGAGCGGCATCTGGAGGTGCGTGTCGGCAATGTTGAAACGAAATCCGGAGGCCGCCAGGTTTTTGGTGCCGTCGCCACGGCCGAAACGGACATCAAGGTGCTGATCAACCGGAACCTCGACGCCGTCGGGCGCACCGAGCACACGGCTCTGACCGCCTTCACCGACGGTTGCTCGGGCCTTCGGCGCATTCTCGCCGACGCCGGCGTCACCACGGCGCCGATGCTTGACTGGCTTCACATCGGAATGAGCCTTCAGCATCTGAAGCAAGTCGCCAGTGGTCTGTCATGCGACGATCCGGCAGGGGTGGCGGCCAAGGCTGTGATCGTCGCGGAGGTCGAACGCCTGCACTGGCGGCTGTGGAACGGCAAAGCCACCAACGCGCGGATCAGCATCGATCGCATCCACGCGGTCATGCATCATTTCGAAGGTGAGCCGGCCACGGGAAAGTCCATTGCACCGTCGCGAAAGCTATGGACCGCCTTGCACGCGCTGGATGGCAATTTGACCGGCCAGAGCGACTGGTTGGTCAACTATGCCGAGCGGCACCGTGCCGGATTGAAGGTTGGCACCGCGATCACCGAAGGGACGGCCAATTTTCTGGTGAACCGCCGGATGAACAAACGTCAGCAGATGAGGTGGTCGCGAGGCGGCGCCGATCTGCTGCTTCAGATTCGTTGCGCTGTTCATAACGGTACTCTCGGCTCCGGCTTCGGGCAACGATTCCAACCAGCCAACGATCCTTACCCGCCAAAGGCTATAGCAGCGTGACCCCCAACTGTGCGGCAGTCCCCCGCGCGAACGGCCGAGTGCTTGATTCGGCTCCTCAGTCTTTTCTCCCGCGGCGCAGCGATGCGCTCGGACGATGGTGCTGTCGATCATCTGCAACATGTCCAGTGCGCCGCCGCTGTCAGCCAGCGCCTGAAGCAAGAGGTCCCAGGCGCCAGACTCGCACCAGCGGCGGAATTGCTTCCACATGGAGTTCCATTTGCCGAACACCGCCGGCAAGTCGCGCCACGGCGCTCCGGTGCGGCAAATCCAGAGTATGCCGTCCAATCTGTGCCGATGGTTCTTGGGCGGACGCCCGCCACGCGAGCAGGGGGTAGTCAGCACGGGCGCGAAGATCGCCCACTCTTCGTCCGTCATCAGTCCGCGGATCACAGTCGGCCTCGAGTTTACCAAGAG
>DASRQX010000223.1:0-24496 GCA_035696165.1 Acetobacteraceae bacterium
CCGACGCTGCACATCACCAACACCAGGATCGCTGCGTATGCCCCCGCCGCGTCGAAGGTGCCCGAGTAGTACTCGATCAAGAACCCGATCCCCCGGTTGGACGCGATCAGTTCCGCCAGCAGTGTGTTGCTGAACGCATAGCGCACCGCGATCCGCATCCCGGTGAAGATCCACGGCAGCGCCGCCGGCACCAGCGCCTTGCGGATCACCTCGCCCCGCGTCGCTCCCATCAGGGTCAGCGCGTGCACCAGGTCGCGATCGACATTGCGCACGCCGTCCAACGTGCTGGTCAGCACCAGGAAGAACACCGTGATCGCCACCAGCGCGATCTTCGATTCGATACCGATCCCAAGCACGATCACGAACAGCGGCGCCAGCGCGATCTTCGGCAGTGCGTACAACGCCGAGATATACGGCGACAGCACCCGATGCAGCCGCGACAGGAAGCCGAACACCAGCCCCAGCGCGACGCCGAACCCCGTGCCGATCATATAGCCCAGAGCCATCGCGGCCAGCGTCGCCTCCAGGTTCTCCCACAGCGATCCGTCGAGGATCCAGCTCCACAGCCGCACCACGATATCCACCGGCCCGCTGACCCAGAACCGCAACGCCGGGTTCGGCGCGAACTGCCACACCGCCAGCAGCGCCCCCAGCACGACCACCCGCGCCGTCGCCTGCCCCGACGGTGTCGCAACGAACCGAGCCAGCGACGCCCGTCCACCGACCGGTCGCAGCGCGGATGCCTCGCTCATGTGCCGGCAAACTCACGGGGCAGGGCAGGGGGGTGGCGACAAAGGAGGGCGCACCGCAGAGCACGCGGCGAAGCATCACCACCTACCGCGCGAAGCGCCATATTGCCTGCCCTTCTCTGCACGCTCAGCATCCTCTGGGCACTCTGCGTTGAACCTGCTTCGCACAACCACGAACGCCCCCAATCCATCCCCCGCCCCGCGAATCTCATACGTCCGTCCCCTTCACCACCTCATCCTTCAACTCATCCCACAACGCCTGATGCAGCCTTGCGAACTCCGCACCGAACCGCACGGTAAACACGTCCCGGGGCCGAACCAGATCAATCTCCCGCACCGCGCGAACCCGTCCCGGCCGCGCACTGAACACCACCACCCGATCCGCCAGCGTAATTGCCTCTCCCAGATCATGTGTCACGAACACCACCGTCATCCGCCGAGCCCGCGTCAACACCTGCAACTGATCCAGCAGCAGCAGCTTGAGCTGCGCATCCAGCGCGCCGAACGGCTCGTCCATCAGCAGCGTCTCGGGCTCGTAGATCAGCGTCCGGGCCAGTGCGACTCGCTTGCGCATTCCGCCCGACAGCTCCGCCGGATAATGCCGCTCGAACCCCGTCAGCCCGACCAGTTCGATCATCTGCGCCACGCGTTCCGCCGCTTCCCGCCTGGGCACCGCGCGACATTTCAGTTCCAGCGCAACACGGATATTGTCGGCCGCGCTGCGCCACGGCAGCAGCGTGTCCTTCTGCGTCATATAGCCGACCTGGCGGTTCACGGCGGCGACCGGCACGCCGTCGTAGAACACCTGCCCGCTGCTAGGCTGCAGCAAGCCCGCAACCAGATTGAGAATCGTCGACTTGCCACACCCGCTCGGCCCCACCAGCGCAACGAACTCCTGCGCCCGCACGACCAGATCGATCGGGCGAAGCGCCTCGACCTCGCGCCCGCGCGTGGCAAACCGCTTGCCGACACCGGCCAGCCGTATTTTCTCGCCGTCACCCGCTGCCATGGCGCCAGCGCAGCATCCGTCGTTCCAGCCACGACGCAGCCTCCGCCACGGCCAGCCCCAGCAGCATCAGCACCACCAGCGCGGCATACAGCCCGGCCATGTCGAACTGCGACGCGGCGTCGCTCAGCAGGAATCCCAACCCACGCCGCGCCGCCAGCATCTCCCCGGTCGTGGCGGCCACCAATGCGTAGGGCAGCGCCACCTTGATCCCGCCGATGATCCAGGCGACGCAGGCGGGCGCTATGACTTTCTGGAATCGCTCACGCGTCGTGCTGCCCATCAGATCCACCGCCGCGATGAGGTCGGCGTCGACCTCCTGTGCGCCGGCAAACGTGTTGAAGAACAGCAGGAAGAACACGACGATGCCGACCAGGACGATCTTCGGCAGCATGTCCAAGCCAAAGAACATGATAAACAGCGGCGTCAGCGCGATCAGTGGCACGCTGTAGAATGCGACAATGATCGGCCGCATCACGCCCGCCAGCAACGGCGAACGGCCGAACCAAAGCCCCGCCAGAATGCCGAACCCGGTGCCGATCGTCAGCCCGACCACCACCTCGGTCACCGTCGTCGCAAGGTGGATATACAGATCCCCCCGCGCCCAGATCAGCAGCCGCGCGCCGATCAAGCTCGGCCGGCTGATCCAGGTCGAGCCTGTTACGTCGCCGGCGATCTCCCACACCGCCAGCCACGCCAAACCAACGGCGATCTGCCACGCCAGGATGGCGCGCCCATCCTCTGTCGCTCCGCCGGTAGTCGTGCGCGCGTCCGACACGTTACTTGCCGAGAATGTCTTTGGCGGCCTGCTCCGCCAGGCTGTTGTCCACCACCTTGTCGAACGGTGGATTGATCGGCGCCTTCTCCGCCAGGTTGACCATCTTCAACGTATTCGCCACCTGCGTCGGTGTAATCACCGGCGTGGTGGGCACACCTTTCACATAGGTGTCGAACGCGGCGCTGTAGTCCGCGTCTGAAGAGTCGGTGACGAAGGCGCGGACGATCCGCTTGGCGTCCGCCGGCTTTTCATGACACAGTTTCATCGCCCTGGTCAGCGCCCGCTCGGTGGCCAGCAACAGCGGCCGCTTGCTCTCCAGCGCGCCGCGGCTCGTCAGGATGACCTGATACGGCACGTCCTTGTATTCCGGCACGTTGTCCTGCATCGGATCGGCAATGATCTGGCCTTCGCCCTTGCTCACGATCATGTCGGTGAACGGCGACATGAAAGCAAATCCGTCGATGCTGCCACCCTCGGTCGCGGCCACCATCGGCGCGCCGATCCCGATCGGCTGCAGCCGCACAGCGGTCGCCGGGTCCATGCCGCGCACCTCCAGGATTGTACGCATGAACTCGTCGGTGGAGGATCCCGGCGAGGTAATTCCAATGCGCAGCCCATGCAGCCGCTTGATCTTCTCATCCAGCGACATGCCCGGCGTGATCCCGATGCGCTTGATCGCCTCGTTGGTGAGCACCAGAGCGATCGGGTATTTGTCGAAGGCCGTGCCGATCGCAACCAGCGTGCCACCGCGCGCCACCGCTTCCAGTCCGTGCGGCAGACCCACCTGGGTGATATCGGCGCTGCCGCCCATCACCGCCGCCGCCTGGCGCGTGCCAGACGCGACGTAGACGATCTCCGGATCGATGCCTTCGTCCTTGTAGAAGCCGGCGCCGATCGCGACGTACTGCATGATAAACGCCAGTGCCTTGCCGGCCAGCGCGATGGTCAGCTTTTGAGGCTGCGGCTGGGACGCCGCCGGGCTTCCCCCGACCGCAACTGCCACCGATATGATCGCGATCAAACGCGTCATCCGCGAGAACATCGCCCCCTCCTGTCCGCCGATCTTATTGGTTGCCGCGCGGATCAATCTTGTGGTTCGTCGCGGGACTATGCGAGTGGCGCGCGCGCCCTGGCAAGCCGCGGCAACACCAGCCGCTCCACCGCCGGTTCTTGCGGCGCCCCCGTGGGCCGCGCATGCTCCGCCACACGTTCGTCGGCTCACTAGCGTCATCGTGAAAGGTCCATAGCCAAACATGCGAAAAGTCATCGATCTCGAATGCGACCTGCCGCCGGACGAGGACGGCAATCCTCGGAAACTCGAATCGGCGACGCATCCACCCGGCTATGGAGACCCGGAGCGGCTTGAACCGCTGGAGGGCCATGGCTTCTTCAACTACCAGCGCATTTTCACCCGGCGGACGGAGGGCGGCGCCGCGGCCGAGCCCGGGCAGAAACATGGCATGTCGATCGCCGACTTCGTGGGCCTGATGGATCGTGCCGGCGTCGAGCTCGGCGTGTTGCGCGCCGGCAACGCGATCATCACCGACATTCTCGCCAAGTATCCCAGGCGGTTCATCGGCCTGGCGTCACTCAGTCCACATGACGGCATGCGCGGCGTACGCGAACTGGTGCGCCTGGTGCAGGATCATGGCTTTGGCGCATTGCGGGTGTCGGCCCTCTACAACATGATCCCCGCCAGCGACCGGCGCTACTACCCGCTCTATGCGAAATGCGTGGAGCTTGATATTCCGGTGCGCATCTACACCAACATGAGCTACGCGACGGATCGGCCATATGATCTTGGCCATCCGCGCCACCTCGACCAGATCGCCATGGATTTTCCTGAACTGCGGATCGTCGCCGGACTGAGCGGTTGGCCGTGGATCAGCGACATGGTCGCCCTGTTGCGGCGGCATCCGAACCTCTATTGCGACATCGCATCGCATCGTCCGCGTTATTTTGGGCTCAACGGGTCCGGCTGGGAACAATTCCTGCAATTCGGCAACACGTTGCTGCAAGACAAGATCATGGTCGGCCTGTCGTGGGAGGCGTTTGGCTTGCCCATGGAAGCGCTGATCGAGGAATACGCCGCGCTGCCATTGAAAGATCCAGTGATCGACAAGTGGCTCTACAGGAATGCGCAGCGTTTCTTCCGCTTGAGTTGATCGCGACGGGCCGGCCCGGGGGTTGGCCATGACGGCCGGAGCGACGATTGCGCGGCAACTTCCTGAGGTCCCGCCTGACAGACCGCGGGCCTAGCATTCGGCGGGTTGCGTCACGATCAGTCGGATGGGGGTCGGTCGGTAGTTGTTGGCGGGGTTGTTCACTTGCGGGCAGTTCGAAAGCGCAACCAACACGTCCGTTTCAGCGCGCAGCTCGATGTGATCGCCCGGCCTGGAATGCCCTTCGGCGATCGCCATGCCGCCGTCGGGCCGCACCGGCACGGACATGAAGAAATTTAGATTGGCAACGATATCGGTCTTGCCCATGCCGAACCTGGCGAGCCCGCGTAGGAAGTTGTCACGACAGTTGGGTCCCTCCGGCACGCCGTAGCGCAGGCGATTGCTCTCGCGGCTGCAGCATCCGCCAATCGTATCGTGACGACCGCAACTATCTTCCACCACCGTGAACAGCAGATTGCCCATATCCGAGTAGAGCCGCGTGCCCTTACCGACATAGATGGACCCGGCAATCTTCATGGTATCGGCGGCGCAGTAGCGATCGGTTGGATCGGCTGCGTTGTAGCACAGGAAATCCACGGCCTGGCAGCCTTCCAGGTCGATCAGCCGCAGCCTCGCGCCGCGCGGCAGCCGGTCTGACCAATAGCCGCCTGGCGCGATCACGATATCGATGTTCTGCTGTTCCATCATCGTGGCCTCAAGTTGGGATCGTGACCTCAGATTGGGATCGTGGCCCGCAGATTGCCGCGTGGCGGGGCGGGCGCCAAGGTCAGCCAAGCTGAGACACGCAAAGCGTGCGCCAAGCGGACGCCGACCAATGAACGTGCCGACAAGAAAGTTCGTCGCGACCGGCACTCTCCATCAATCTCATGGCCCATCGGCCGGCAATTCTCGGTATGCCTGGTGACGCTGCCCTACCGTCATGGCCGACCTCGGCCCGGCCATCCGTTACAGCGCCGGCGGCGGGTGGATGGCCGGGTCAGGGCCGGTCATGACGGCAAAGCAACGTCGCCGCCCGCGATGACCCAGCGCGTCTCATCCCCCAGCCAGATGGCACGCCGCACGATGCCCCTGCGCCAGCAACACGTCCATCGGCGGCGTCGTCCGACACAGATCGATCGCGCGAGGACACCGGGGATGGAACGGACACCCGGGCGGGATCGCCATCGCGCTCGGCAGTTCGCCGCTGATCGCCGCCTCGCGCGAGCGTCCCCCCGGCACCAGCGTCGGCGCCGCCCGCAGCAACGCCTGCGTATACGGATGCCGCGGCGCATCGAACACCAAATCCGCCGGCCCGGTCTCGACAATCTGGCCCAGGTACATCACCGCAACCCGGTGCGCGAGGTGCCGCACCACGCGCAAATCGTGCGAAACGAACAGGATCGCCAGCCCCAGCCGCTGTTGCAACTCCAGCAGCAGGTTGAGGATCTGCGCCTGCACCGAGACATCCAGTGCTGAAACGACCTCGTCGGCGATCAGCAGGTCTGGCTCGACGGCCAGTGCGCGCGCAATGGCGATGCGCTGGCGCTGACCGCCGGAGAAGTGGTGCGGCAGCCGCTCGCCCGCATCCGGTGCAAGACGCACCAGCGACAGCAGCTCGGCGATCCGCCCCACCCGCGCCGCACGCGGAACGATACGGTGCACGGACAGCGCCTCGTCCAGCATCTCCCGCACAGACATGCGTGGATTGAGCGAACCGTACGGGTCCTGGAAAACCAGTTGGACACGGCGGTTGTAGTGGCGTAATGCCGCGCCATTCAGCGTGCGGACGTTGGCGCCGGCGAAGTCGATTTGCCCGGCGTCCAGATCGATCAGCCGCACCAGCGCGCGCGCCAACGTGGATTTGCCACAGCCGGACTCGCCCACCACGGCCAGCGTCTCGCCGCGCGCGATGGTCAGCGACACGCCGTTCAACGCGCGCACCGCCGGTGGCGCAGCGGCACCGACCAACTGGGCCAGCGACCGGCGCGCCGGAAAGGCGCGCGCCAGATCGTTGGCCCGCAGCAGCGGGGCGCCCTGCACCGGCAGCACCGTGTTCATTGAAGCACCGCTCATTACGGCCCCGCCGCGCCACCAGCCCGCAGGCACATGGCGCTATGACCGGGCGCAAGCCGAACCCGATCCGGCTGGCCGTCATCGCAAGCCGATAGCGCACGTGGGCACCGCGGGGCAAAGCGGCAGCCCGGCGGCAGCGCACGCGGATCGGGCGGCGCACCCGCGATCGACGACAGCATCCGCCTTGCGTTCCGTGCATCCGGCACCGACGCGATCAACCCCTGCGTATACGGATGCGCCGGCGCGCGGAACAGCGTGTGCACGTCAGCGGTTTCCATGATCCGCCCGGCATACAGCACGGCGACGCGGTCGCAGGTCTCCGCCACCACGCCAAGATCATGCGTGACCAGGATCACGCTCATTGCAAGCTCCGTGCGTAGCCGCAGCAGCAGCTTGAGGATCTGGTCCTGGATCGTAACATCCAGCGCCGTGGTCGGCTCGTCGGCCAGCAGCAGCTTCGGGCCGGGGGCCAATGCGATGGCGATCATGGCGCGCTGGCGCATGCCGCCGGAGAACTCGTGCGGATACGCGTCAAGCCGCCGCGCCGCATCGGGAATCCCCACCAGGTCAAGCAGCTCGATCGCCCGCATCCTGGCGGAATGGCCATGCAGCTGGCGATGCACCGCCAGGCTCTCGGTAATCTGCAACCCGATCGGCAGCACCGGGTTCAGCGCGGTCATCGGCTCCTGGAACACGATCGCAATGTCCTTGCCGCGCACCGCCGCATTCAGCGCCGGTTCCGCCAGTCCCAACAGATCGGTGCCTTGCCAGATCACACGGCCGCCAACCGCGGCGCCGCGCGGCAGCAGCCCCAGGATTGCGCGCAGGGTCAGGCTCTTGCCCGAGCCGGATTCGCCGACCAGACCGAGCACCTCACTCGCTGCGACGCTGAAGTCGATACCGTCCACTGCCGGGATCGACCCGAAACGAATGGTAAGTTGTTCCACCTGCAACAGCGGTGCAGCCGGATCGGGTGGGGCGGCACTTAAGGTCATCTCGATCAGTCCCGGCGCCGCAGCCACACGGCCAGTCCGTCGCCCGCCAAGCTGAACCCGATGCCGGCGAGCACGATGGCCAGACCTGGAAAGATCGACATCCACCAGGCGGTGGTGATGAAGTTCTTGCCGTCGGCGATCTGCACGCCCCATTCCGCCGTCGGCGGCTGCGCGCCAAGCCCCAGATACCCCAGGCTGGAGCCCAGCAGGATGGCCAGCGCCATGTCGCTCATCCAGTAGACCACCACAGGCGGCGCGACATTCGGCAACAGGTGGCGGAAGATGATGCGTGCCGCGCCGTAGCCCATCACCCGCCCCGCCGCGACATAATCCAGCCGCCGCTGCACCAGCACCTCGGCCCGCACCAGGCGCGCATAGACGATCCACCCCACCGCGCTGATGGCGATATACATGTTGGTCAGGCCGGGCCCGAGCACGGCGACGATCGCGATGACCAGCACCACGAACGGAATAGTAATGATCACGTCGACCAGCCGGCGGAACACCACATCGGCGATGCCGCCGAAATAGCCCAGCAGGCAGCCGGCGAACGTGCCGAAAACCATGGGGAACACCGTGGCGAAGATGGCGATCTGCAGATCGACCCGCGACGCCCAGATCACTCGCGACAACAGATCGCGGCCGAAATTATCGGTGCCGAACGGATGCGCCAGGCTGGGCGGCCGCAGCAGGGCGCGATAGTCGAACGCCAGTTGATCGTACGGCGCGATCCAACCCGGCGCGGCGGCGCAGGCCAGGAACAGCAGCAGGATCACGATGCCCGCCACCGGCGCGGGGCGCAGCACCGGGAGCACCGCGCCGCGGTGCGATGCCGCCACGCACCGCAAAGCCCGATGCGCCGAGGCATCGTCAGGCAGCGCGGTTGGATCGGGGGCAGGCGCGGTCACGCCCTCGTTCATGCCTCCACTCGTGGGTCGAGCATCGCCTGCAATGCATCGGTTGTCAGGAACACCAGCGAAACCAGCACCGCAATGACCAATATGGTCCCCTGCACGACCGCGTAGTCGCGCGCGAAAATCGAATCGATCATCAACCGGCCGACGCCGGGGATTGCGAACACCGTCTCGGTGATCACCGCGCCGCCCACCAGGCCGCTGATGCGAATGCCCAGCAGCGTCAGCGTCGAGACCAACGCGTTGCGCAGTACATGGCGCAGCAGCAGTAACCGGCGCGGCAGGCCCTTGGCACGCGCGAAGCTGACGAACTCGGCGGCCAGCACCTCGACCAGGGCGGCGCGCAGGTTGCGCATCAGCAGCGCGGACAGACTTAGCGCGAGTGTCAGCGCGGGCAGGAACAGGGCGCGGATGTCGGCCAGGAAGCTGTCGCCGATGCCACCGACGGGAAACCAGCCCAGGCCGGCCGCCAGCGTGATCAGCAGGATCAGCCCGAGATAGAACACCGGCATCGACAGCCCGATCTGGCTCGCGACCTGGATTATGGTATCGGCGATGCCGCCCTCACGCAGTGCCGCGGCGAACGCGAGGGGCACGGCGATCAGCAGGGCCAGCAGCAGCGCGTAGCAGGTCAGCCCCAGCGTCACCGGCAGCCGCTGGATCAGCAACGTGGCGACCGGAATGCGCATGGTGAGCGAGTCGCCCAGGTTCAGCGTCGCCAGACTGACGAGGTAGCGCCAGAACTGCACCGGCATCGGCTGGTCCAACCCCATCTGGTGGTGCAGTTGGGCGATCGTTGCTTCGGTGGCACGCTCGCCCAACAGCACGACGGCGGGATCGCCGGGCAGCATATGCAGCAGCGTGAAGGTCAGAAGCGCCACCAGCAGCACAGTAATGGCGATTTGCCCCGCGCGCCGCCCGACATGCAGAAGCGCATGCATGTGTTTCGTTACGCCAGGTAGGTGCCGACAAAAATATTGTTGCCAAGCGGGATCTGCACGAAATCATGCACCTTCTTTGACAGCGCAACCGGATAGGGCACCTCCACCAGGAAGATCATCGGCGCTTCGGCGGCATAAATTTCCTGGATCTGCTGATACAGCGCACCGCGCTTTGTCTTGTCGGTTTCCTGCTGGCTCTGCAGGAACAGCGCATCGACCTTATCGTTGCGCCAGTAAGTGTGGTTGCATTGGATCATCGGCGAGTAGAGCAGGCGCAACGTCATCTCGTTCGGGTCGTTGATGTCGTTGGTCCACAACTGGGTGCGCATCTGGAAGTCGGCGGCCCGCCACCGCGCCAGCAGTGCTGCGTGTTCCAGTTGCTCGATCTTCAGGCGGACGTTGATCTGGCTCCACATCTGTTGCGTGGCGGCCAGCCTGGTCAGTTGATCCTGGCTGCCGGCGTCCGCGAGACAGGTGATTTCGAAGCCATCCGCATGCCCGGCCTGTTCCATCAACTGTTTGGACTTGGCAATGTTGTAGGGATACGGCTCGCCCTTGCCATAGGCCAGCGGCGTGGACATCGGCAGGTAGCTCTGCATCGGCACGCCGGCACCGTAGGTCAGCACCTGGACCAGCGCCTGCTTGTCGACCGCATAATTCAGTGCCTGGCGCACGCGCACGTCACTGGCCGGGTTCTTGCGGCCGTCCTTGTAGGTCGGGCCGCAGAAGATGTTGAAGTACAGCACCTGCGCCGCCGGGTACAGCACCATGTTCAGCTTCGGATCCGCCTTCAATTCCGCCACCCGGGAGAACGGCACGAACTCCGCCCCATCCAGCTCGCCGGCCTTCAGCTTCAGGATGCGCGTCGCGTCGTCGGGAATGGTAACCATGTGGAGATGGTCGAGATAGGGCAACGATTTGCCGTCCGCGCCGCTCGCCCAATAGTACGGGTTGCGCGACAGCAGCATCTCGTTGCCGCGTGACCATGAGGTCACCATGAACGGGCCGGAGCCGATCGGATGCTCGGCGAAATTCTTGGATTTTTCCGCCAGATCCTTGCCGGCCGCGGCCATCAGCAGCTTTTCCGGCAAAATACCGGCGTTGAAGGTGGCCAGCGCCTCCAGGATCGATGGGTCCGGTTGCGCCAGATGCAGCACCACCGTGTCGGCGCCCGCGATCTCGACGCTTTGGATGGAATTCAGCAGGAACTGGAAGCCGCCGCCGGTTTCCTTTTTGGACGCACGATCGAGCGACCATTTGATGTCGCTCAGTTCCAGTGGCGAGCCGTCGGCGAATTTCACCCCCGGTCGGATCTTCAGTGTCACCGTCTTGCCGTCCGCGCTGACCGTCCAGCTTTCCGCCAGCGCCGGCTGGATGCCGACGCCGTCGAGCGTGGGCTGGATCAGCGTGTCGTAGATGTTGAGCGCCAGCCAGATATCGGCGTTTTGCTGGGTGTTGACCGGATCGAGGAACAAGTAATCGGTCTGCAGACCATAAGTCAGAGTGCCGCCGCGGGTTGCCGCCGCGGCGGGCGTCGGCGTCAGGCCCGTCGCCGCGGCAAACGGCGACAGCAGGGCGAGGCGGGCAAGGCCACGGCGCGTCAGGGGATGGGACGGCATTGGCTCACCTCTTGGATACGATCCGGCCTGGCGTCGGCCGTGGGCAGGATCGTAGGCGGGGGGGAATGGGGTGCGTCAAGTGAGATGCGCGGCATCTGGGATGTTTGGCGTTATTGGGGTCAGAAGTTGCCCAAGCACCAGGCACTACAGCCGATTAATCATCCATATCGGCAGATTGGCGTCGGTCGTCGGCAGTGGGACAGTCCGAGTCGTGATGCGTCATGCCGCCTTCCACAATTGGTCCGGAGACAGCCCAGCGGCCGTTTGGGTGTTGCAAGCAAGTCGACAAGAGGCAAATCATTCCATTAGCGGATGCGCGCCGTGCTCGCGCGAAGCACACCTCATGCCAGCCACTATGCATGTTGCTTTTGTTGCATAGAATGGTGGCCTGCCCCGCAAGCGCCAGCCAAAGGGACCGGTTACGTGGAACAGGACCAGCTTTTCGAGCGGCTTTGGAACGGCACAGCGCCGATGGAAGAGTGGACGCAGGCGGTTTCCGATGGTGCGGTCACCTCCATCGCCGAAAACATCATCACCATCCACACGACTTACTTCTGCGGCAGCGTCACCGTCATGCGCACCGCAGCCGGCCTGGTGTTCATCGATACGGCCAAACCCGACACGGCAGCCCGGACCCTTGCCGCCGTTCGGCGCTGGGACGACAGCCCCGTTCACACGGTGATCTATACGCACGGCCATATCGACCACACCAGCGGCATAAAGCTCCTCGACGAGGAGGCCGACGCAAGGGGCATTCCCAGACCACGTGTCATCGCGCATCGGAACGTGCTGCGTCGGCTGACCCGTTATGAAGCGTCGCACGGCTTCAACAGCATCGTTCAGGGCCAGCAGTTCAACTTCCCGGACTACATCTACCCCATCGGCCAACGGCGCCCCGACAAGGTCTACGACGACACCCTTTCACTGACGATCGCCGGTGAAAGCATTGAGCTGCTCCACGGGCGAGGCGAGACCGACGACGCCACCTTCGTCTGGCTGCCCGAGCACCGCGTCCTGGCCAGCGGAGACTTCGTGATCTGGGTTTGCCCGAATGCAGGCAATCCGCGAAAGGTGCAGCGTTACGCGCCGGATTGGGCGGCCGCTTTGCGCCGGATGCAGGGTTTGAAACCGGAGGTGCTGATTCCCGGCCACGGCCCCGTCATCTTCGGCGCGGTCAGGGCAGCACAAGTCCTGAGTGACGGCGCCGAAGTGCTGGAGAGCTTGACCCGCCAGACTCTGGATCTGATGAACAAGGGACGCTCGCTGGACGAAATCCTGCACACGGTGTCCGCGCCCGCGGACCTGATGGCGAAGCCGTACTTGCTGCCGAAATACGACTCCCCGGAGTTCGTTGTCCGCGGCATCTGGCATCTCTATGCCGGGTGGTTCGACGGCAACCCGGCCCATCTCAAGCCTGCATCAGCAGCCGAACTGGCTGCGGAGCTGGCGTCCCTGGCTGGTGGGGCGGACAGGCTGGCGCAGCGCGCCGCGATCCTGGCCGAAGACGGTCAGACCCGATTGGCTGCCCACCTCGCCGAGCTGGCCGCTAGCGCCTCCCCGGATGACAAGATAATCCAGGCAACGCGGGCCAGCGTCTACGAACGATGCATGGAGCGCGAGACCTCGCTGATCGGCAAAGCGATTTTCGCCGTCTACCAGCGTGACGCGAAGGCGCGATCAGGTTCTTGAATCGCCTATCGGGCAAAACACTCTCCCCCTCCCCTTGAGGGCTTGGGCCGCAAAGCGGACCAAGGCCTGGGGGAGGGGTCGAGCACGCACAGCCGGGGGTCCACAGCCCGTTCGTTTGCGCCCGACTGTCCGTCTCCACATTGCCGGTGCAAACTGGCGCCACCAGTGCTGCGACCAACCGGAGAACACGCAACGATGCCGAGAGATCCTGCTGATCCACTGCTGCTGACACCCGGGCCGGTGAGCACCTCCGCCAGCACCAAGCAGGTGATGCTGCGCGACCGCGCGTCGGGCGGCACCGAATTCCAAGCCGACATCGGCTTCGCGCGCAGCTACCTGGTGCAACTGGTGCACGGCGCAAGCGCCTACACCGCGGTGCCGCTGCCCGGCAGTGCCACCTACGCCAATGAAGCGGTGATCGCCGGCCTGGTGCCCGTCGGCGGCAAGCTGTTGATCTTCAGCAACGGCGTCTACGGCGACCGCCTGATCGAAATCGCTGCGCATCTGGGCAAGCCGCACAGCGTGCTGCGCACCCCACCTTTCACCCCGCCAACGGAAGCCGCGTTCGACGCCGCCTTCACCGCCGATCCGGCGATCACCCACTTGTTCATCGTGCATTGCGAGACCAGCACCGGCGTGCTGAACCCGGTGGACGCCGCCGCTCGTGCCTGCCATCGCCACGGCAAGGGGCTGCTGATCGACGCAGTCGCCAGCTTCGGCGCGATCGAACTGGACGCGCGCCAGCTGGGTTTCGATGCGCTGACGATCTCGTCGAACAAATGCATGGAGGGCGTGCCCGGGGTGGGCTGGACCATCGTGCACAAGCAGGTGCTGGAGAGCGCGAAAGGCGTCGCGGCGTCGCTGACACTCGATCTGTGGGACCAGAACCAGCACATGGACCGCACCCAGGCGTTCCGCTTCACCCCGCCCACCCAGGTGGTGGCGGCGTTCGCCCAAGCCTGCCGGGAGCACGCGGCGGAAGGCGGCACCCCGGCGCGGCTGGTGCGCTACCAGCGCAACTGGCGCCGCCTCCTCGACGGCATGCGCCAGATGGGTTTCACCACCGTGCTGCCGGACGACGCGCACGCCTCGCCGATCGTCGCGACATTCCACAATCCAGCGCATCCGGCGTTCAGTTTTCAGGCCTTGTTCGAGGGGATGCAGCGACGCGGTTTCATCATCTTTCCCGGCCGCCTGGCGCTGGCCAACACCTTCCGCATCGGCTGCATGGGCGCGGTGCGCGAGGACGACATCGCCGAGGCGATGCAGGCGGTGGCCGAGACGATGACCGAGATGGGGATTTCCGAGTTTGGTCGCGTCGAGGCGATCGGCTAGCCGCTCGGCCCATCGCTGGGGCGTCGACACGTCTGGCGCGCGGATACGGCCGGCGCGCTGATATGGCTGGCGCGGTTGGGGGAGGGTGCCCATATCGCCGCTCGGCCACGTCCGGCTGACGGTTGCCGGGCTGCGCAGGAGACAGACCATGCTCATGAACCAGCGCGACGGGCGAATGTGGCGACCCAGGTCGGGCCGCGGTTCCGTTCCCGGGCGCCAAACGCCCTGCGTCGGATCGGATTAGACACTTGGACGGAACAGCCGCCTCGGCCGCGCGAGCCGTGCCGATCCCGGACCACTTCGACGGCGAGCGGTTCTTCAACCCGCACGCCCGCCAGGGCAAGAGCCTCGAGGACCTCCGGCGCTGGCGGCAAACGCGCCAGACGCAGCAGTGGCCGGAGCACGTCGAGGACCCGACGTTCCCACCCCCTGGACGCGTCGCGCCTGACCGCATCGCGGCGACCTTCATCGGCCACTCGACCTTCCTGGTGCAACTAGGCGGCGTCTGTGTGCTGATCGACCCGATCTGGTCGAAGCGCTGCAGCCCCGTCTTCTTTGCCGGCCCGCGTCGCGTGCGGCGGCCCGGGCAGCGCTTGGATGCACTGCCTGGCGTGGACCTGCTGCTGGTCACGCACAACCATTACGACCACATGGACCTGCCGACGTTGCGCCGGGTGCGCGCGCGCTGGGCGCCCCCGGTAGCGACCGGGCTCGGCAACGCGCGCCATCTCGCGAAGGCGGACATCCGCTCGGTGGTCGAGCTCGATTGGTGGCAAAGCATCGAACTCGCCGGCGCACGGGTCACCTACGTGCCCGCCCAGCATTTCTCGGCCCGCGGACTGTATGACCGGAACTGCTGCCTGTGGGGCGGGTTCGTCGTTGAGGCAGGCGGGGCTGTGGTTTATTTCGCGGGCGATTCCGGCTACTGCCCGCACTTCGCTGAAATTGGCCGCAGGTTCCCGCGCATCGATCTCGCGCTCCTGCCCATCGGCGCTTATGAGCCGCGATGGTTCATGCGCCAGCAGCACGTAGACCCCGAGGAAGCCGTGCGCGCGCATCTCGACCTTGGGGCCCGCCGCAGCCTGGGGATGCATTTCGGTACTTTTCAGTTGACCGAGGAAGCCATCGACGCGCCGGTGCTGGCCTTGCGCGAGGCGCAGGCGCAGGCCGGCGTGGCGCAAGCGGATTTCGACGTTCTGGCTTTCGGGGAAACCCGCGAATACAAGCCGGCGTGACGTGGCGCGTATTGCGTTGGCCGGCCGGGCGGAAAAGCCATGCCCCCGCGCTTGACCCGCGGGGCAGCGCCTTCCGCCATCGTGCGGCACGATATATAGCGCACACGACAACACATAACGCACACGACAACACATAACGCACACGACAACGGATGCGGCTCGCTCGTCCGTGCGGCAGCGGAAGGCGCTGCCCCCCGGGATCAAGGGTCCGGGGGCAAGGCTTTTCCGCCCTGCGCCTGCTGAGCCGTGCCCGCCCGAACGGAAAGACCGTGAACGACCCCGCCCACCCTGCTACCGCGCTGCCCGCCCGTGCTTCCGGCGCGATCCCCATGGGGATCGCGAGCGGTCTCCAATCGTCCCACGTCGCGACGGCGCCGGCCAGCCAACTGCGAACCGTGATGGCCGGGGCGCTGCTGGCGATGGTGCTGGCGGCGCTCGACCAGAACATCGTCAATACCGCCCTGCCGCGGATGGTGGGCGACCTTGGCGGAATGTCGCACCTGTCGTGGGTTGTGACGGCGTTCATGCTGACCGCCACGACCACCACGCCGATCTACGGCAAACTGTCGGACATCTTTGGCCGGCGAATGATGTTCTTCGTCGCCATCCTGATATTCCTGGCCGGTTCGCTGCTGTGTGGCGCGGCCAGGAGCATGGGCCAGATCATCGCCTTCCGGGCAATCCAGGGTTTGGGTGCCGGAGGGCTGTTGGTCCTGGCCCAGGCGGCGATCGGCGACGTGGTCTCTCCGCGGGACCGGCCGCGCTACCAGGGGTTGTTTACCGGCACCTTCGCATTCTCCAGCGTCGCCGGGCCACTGCTGGGCGGTGTCATCACCTCAGCGCTGTCCTGGCGCTGGGTGTTCTACGTCAACCTGCCGGTCGGCGCGCTGGCACTGGTCATGATCGCGATCGGGCTGCGCAAGCCGCCGTCGGGCAAGCCGAGGCCGATCGACTACGCGGGTGCGGTGCTGCTGGCCGGGGCAACGGCGGCGCTGCTTCTGCTGCTGGCCTGGGGAGGTACGGAGTTTCCCTGGGCATCACCCGCCAGCCTGGGGCTGGTCGTGGCAACCGCGGTGCTGCTGGCCTTGTTCATCTGGCGCGAGGGGCGTGCGGCGGAACCGCTGATCCGCCTGCCGCTGTTTCGCAACGCGGTCTTCGCGCGCGGCGTGGCGGTCGGCGGGATGATGACCTTCGCGATGCTGGGATCGACGGTGTTCCTGCCGCTGTATTTCCAGTTGGTGCTCGGCATGGACCCGGCGGTGGCGGGCGCGATGATGCTGCCGCAGGTCGTGGGGATGCTGCTCAGCTCCGTGATCGGCGGGCGTATCGTGACCAAGCTCGGACGCAACAGGCCGTTCCTGTTGGCCGGCCTGGGCCTGGAAGCCGTCGCCCTGGGCAGCCTCGCCGGGTTCGCCTTTTTCGGCGCCCCACCCGTGATTTTCCTGATATCCATGGGTGCGCTGGGGCTGGGGATGGGCATGGGGATGCCAAACCTCACCACCGCCGTGCAGAACGCCGTGGTGCATCGGGAGTTGGGAGCGGCAACCGGCGCGATGTCGTTCGTCCGCTCGTTGGGCGGCGCGCTCGGAGTCGCCACTTCGGGGACGATCATGACCATGCGTCTCGCCGACGCGTTTTCCGCGGCCGGGTTGGACGTTCACGCACTGACCGAACACAGGATGCAGGCGCTGGCCCATTTCACGCCCGCCCAGCAGGCAGCGGTCGGGATGGCCTATCGCACGGCGCTGACCGGATGTTTCCTGCTGAGCGGCGTGGTGATGACGCTGGCCTTCATCCTGGTGCTCGGCCTGCCGGAGATAACACTGCGTGGTGAGATCGGGGAGGCCACTGCCGCTTAGCAGCGGTTCTAGGATTTCATCAATTCCTACAATGCTTTGTCGGGAACAACGCGCGATGCGGGATGGCTTCCGGTGGGGGGGCGTGCCGGCACGAACGCGAAGCGCGACGGTCATGCGTTTTCCGATAGTGGCGGCCGGGCGCGCGGTTACCCACTTGTGAAGTATCCCGGCGTCCGGTGCGGCGTTGTCCTCAAGTCGCCCCGCGCGTCACCGGGCACGGCGAGTGGGTGTGTTGGGGTGCCCCCGCCCTGCGCACCCACTCGTGCCGGATCCGATGCCGTGTTGACCCGACTCTAAATCCAGAGGAAGGATTGCGCGCCATGATGGAACTGGGCCTCATCGCGTGGCTGATGTGTTCGTTGCCGGCGTCCATGCTGCTCGGCTACTGCGCGTTGGGCGAGGAGTGAGGCTCGGCGCTCGTCGCCTACCCGGCTGCAATGGCTGCGCGATGACGGGGCCGCTCGCAAGGGCGGCCCTTTCGTTTGATCGGAGCTTGTGCCGGCCTGTCGGGAGTCCCTAGGTTCGCGCATAAGAAGTTGGGGGGAGTTGGCGCGCCGACGCCGACGATGACGGGCACTATCTTTACGTTATAGCCCTCTGATCGATCTGCCACCGGCCCGCAATTTAGACCGTCTGCACCTGCTACAACCGGGGTGAGCAGTTACAGCCGATGCTCCGCCTGTAGCCCTCCGATTTCATGACGGTCCATCTCATTGTGCAGGAGAGCGGGCAGGGCTTGTCGCCCATTGGTGCTCAATCTGATGGATCGACCAGGCGATCAGCGCCAGCATCGTCACGCACGAAACGAGCTGCGCCAGCGATGCAAGCCACAGCGCGGTCACCGCCGACAAGCCAAGACGCCAGGCCACCATCACGCTGGCGAGGACCACCACGAGCCGCCCCGCCTGCCACACCGCAGCCAGGACCTGCCGCTCCATGATCTGCAGCGAGGTCGACACCGGATGCAGCACCGCCTGCGCGAGATAGGCCACACTCAAGGCGCGCAGGTAAGGGATTGATGCTGCCCATTGGTGGCCGAACAACACGGGAAATGCCCAGCCAGCCACCAGATTTGCCACCATGATCCAACTTGCCGCGAGCAGGAATTGCCGCGGTACGACCTGCCAGAACCGGCGCTTCAGCCTGGTGGGATCGGTCTGCACCGCGCGTCCCGCCTCGCCGGTGAAAACCTGCAGCAGCGAAGTGCTGACCATCAACAACGGCCGGGCGATGACACGCTCCGTGAGGAACATGTAGCCCGCGATCTCGCTTGAGTAGCAGGTGGAAAAAACCAGGAACAGTATCGGGCCGCTGCCGGCCATATCGAGGATGCGGGACCAGCTCGCGAATAGCGGGAAGCGGGCGTAGCGCCGCACCACGTCTGTTACGCCGCGCCAGGACAGCGCCGCGCGCAGGCTGGCCGATTTCAGGATGACACGCGAGAAAAGCAGAAAGGTGCCACTCGATTGGCCGATCACAAAGCCGATCGCCAACCCAGGCGCGCCCGCTCCCAGCAGGCCCAATGCGATTTGCGAGATCGGGCCGCTCAATCCTTGTGAAATCCGTGTCCAGGCAATCTGGCGAAATGCACTCACGCGGGTAGCCGCCGCGACCATCACGTAATAGCCACCGACGCAGGCGAATCCGATGGGCAACAGACACCGGTACGATGCCAGCGAACCCACCCACAATTGCGTCAGCAGTCGATCGGGCGCCAACCACATGATCAGCGACAGCAGGCCCGTCGTGCCAACCAGTGCCCCGGCGCTGGCGGCTACAAGATTGGCCAGCTCGGCCTCGGATGCCGCGATCGGAATTGCAAGCTCGAACCCGAGCGCGGCGATCACGCCCAGGATTGTCAACGCAGCGGTGTAGACACTCAGATAACCGAACTCATCCGGCGTATAGAGCCGCGTCAGGGCTGGCGACAGCAGCACGCTGGCTGCCTGTCCCAGCACTGTCCCGGCCAACATGAGGATCACGTTGGTCGAGAAGCCGTCCCCGGCAAGTTTGTTTCGCCACCGTACGGGCATAAGCGTTGTGGCCAGCCCGTAGAGGCCGGCACGCCAACCGGCGCGATCGATGGTGTAGTCGCTCTTCAGCATCGCCCTCGCCAGCAACAGCAACCAACGTCGCGCCACCACGGGCACCCGGCACCAGATAGGTGGCAGGCCCGGCCAATTCCATGGTGCCGCGATCAATGCCTTCGATGATCCAGCACGACTGAAGCAAGGCGGGGCCGGAATCAGGTTATTTGGGACAGTATGAGGATGTATGGCGAGGTTTGTTGCGCATCCATCTCGTCAACGCATATGCCGTGCCACTTATCGTTGTTTCTTCCCACCGCTCGGCTGGCGAACCCGGGTACAGCTTAAGTTGATCGAAGCTGCCACGAATCTGCCCTTTTCCAACGGAAAAAACAGCGTGAAAATACCGCATCTTCGCAGGTGACCGCGGGCATCACATGGTTCGGGTGACATTGGCTGAGGTCGCGCGCTTGCCTATCGAGCGCCTGGCTCAACTTCTGATGGAATGGGCGGCTGAAGACCAGACCTTGCTGGGCCGCTTGCATGAGACCATCACGGAAGCGGACGATCTGCCAAGGTCGTGCGCTGCCGATGTGCGACCCGCGGCCCCGGTGCCGGCCGCGTCCAAATCAGAGCCGGCCGCCTCCAGGTCAGAGCCGGTCGGCTCCAGGTCAGAGATTGTCGGCGAAAGCACCGTCATGCAGCACGTGTCCGACATGCTGCAACGCTATGCACAAACCGATGAGCCTGTCCTGATCACCGGCGAAAGCGGTACGGGCAAGGAAATGGCGGCACGCGCCATTCACGAAAACTCGAGGCGACGCACAGGCCCGTTCGTCGCGGTCAATTGTGCGGCGATCCCGTCCGGCCTGGTCGCGTCCGAGCTGTTCGGCTACGAGAAAGGCGCTTTCACCGGTGCCGCGGCGCGGACCAGGGGCCAGGTCGAGCACGCGCATGGCGGCACGCTGTTCCTTGACGAAATCGGCGACATGCCGGTGGATCTGCAGGGCCATTTGCTGCGGTTCCTGCAGGAAGGCCAGATCGTGCGGGTTGGCGGGCGCGAAACGATCAACGTCGACGTGCGTGTGGTGTCGGCCACCAATGTACGGTTGCACCAGGCGATGGGCGACGGCCGCTTTCGTGAAGACCTATACTATCGGCTCAATGTGCTGACGCTGCGACTGCCGCCACTGCGCGAGCGGCCCGAAGACGTCGAACTGCTCGCCCGCCATTTTCTACGTCAGGCCGCCGCGCATTTTCGCCGCGAGGTCGTGGACTTCACACCGGAGGCGATGGAGGTCCTGCGCCAATACCATTGGCCGGGAAACGTACGCGAGCTGATGTCGACTATCCGTCGCACCGTGGTGATCGGCAATGCGCCGGTGGTCACCGCCGCCGACCTGGTCGGGCTTGACGCCGACCGACCCGGGTTCGGATCATCCGTCTTGGCATCAGCCCCCCTGGCATCGACCCCATTGGCGCGGTCCACGCGTACTCCGCCATCGAACCCGGCGCGGCCGCGGCCCGGATCGGAAGCCGAGCGGACGGTGTTGCTGAGCACGCTGGCCAATACCGACGAGAACATCACGTTGACCGCACAGGAACTGGGCGTATCACGCGTGACGCTGTATCGCATGCTGCATCGCCACGCGATCGAGCTGAATCGAGGGATGAAAGCGGCGCCCGGGGTCTGATCGCACGGCACGTCGCATTATTCGATCGGCTGGTTTCCCAGTTGGCGAGTTCCCAGTTGCCGGGTTCCCAGTTGATAGACCAACGCCAGGGCGTCAGCCAAAGACCCAAGTGATTGCGAAACGGTGCCGTCGTCGCAGCAGGACACGGCCCACCAACCGGCATGGCCCACGACCAACCAGGACGCCAATTCGTCGCCGCGTTTGTAGACGCCGATGATCGTGTCGGCGATCGGACAAGGCCACCGCCGTGGTGCAAGGTCCTGCACCGCGTCGATGCCGATCGCGCGCGCCTGGCTTTGCCAGTCCAGCAGACAGGATCGCTCCTCCGCGTGCAGCGCGCGAAATTCTGGCGCCGGCACGGGAAGGGCCGGATGCATCCGCACACCTGTCAAGGCCGCCGCCCGACGATCCGATCGACGAGAGCGGCCGGAGGCTCTCAGAACAATCTGACGATCCGCGTGTCGCACGTTCTCTCACTTCCCCCCAGGTCTATCTGTGGCCTCTTTTTGAGATTCCGAGTTTGCATCGAACAACTCTGAGAATGCAAGTCATGGGCCAAGCTGCGCACGAACCGCTCTCAACGGAACGATGCGCAGTCCACAGTGTAATCCGAGGTAACGTTATGTGAAGCGTGGTGCATCGATTGACGTCACACGCAACAGCAACAACGCGTGTTCAGAACCTGCGGCGCAGCGCGAGCCACGCACCGACGATCAGGGCGACCGTGAGGATGCTCGACGCCGCCATCAGCAGCAAAGCCTGCCGCCTCGCCCATTGCTTGTGGTCGGCTTCCGTCGCCGCGTCGGCCAGGCTCACGTGTCGCGTGATTGTTCCCGCCTGGGGCTGTGAAGCCTGGCACGGCGGCGTGTCGAGCGAAGTGCCGGTTTCGGCCTTGGTCGCGACCGAGCCTACCGTATCGGGCCTTTGCATGAGACGACCGGACCTCCCTGCGGCAGACGGCGGGGCGCACGGCCGTCAGGGCTGCCCCGATTGCGCCTGACCCCTTCATGCGTAACACCCGCGTTTGCCTCGCCTGTCAACGTTTTTTGATCTGTCGCCGGGTCGGCAGGCGCTGGCCTTGCATCAGCTGCCTTGCACCGTCCTCTGCATAACGCCGCAGCAGTGGGCCGCACCAGTGGACCACAGCATGGAGAGCGCCATGGCGACAACCCTTTCGAACACTACCTCACGCTCCGTCGAGCCGGCGCGGACCTGGCTGGGGCCGCCGCTGCGCACGTTGCGGCAGCCGGCGTTCGACACCGCATGTGCCGAACTGATGCGACTGGTGGAGGAACAGTACACACCGACGCTGATCGTCGGTATTCGCACCGGGGGGCTGATCGTCGCGCAATCGATGGTCCGCGCGGCCTCGTCGCCACTGCTGGTGCTGCCGCTGACCTGCCGACGCGCCAGTACCGGGGTGAAATCCCGAGTGCCGGTGCTCCGTTTCCTGCTGGCCGCTTTGCCGACGCCAGTGGTGAACCTGCTGCGCCGGCTGGAGCACCGGCTGCTGATCGCACCGCGGGGATCGCGTGCACGACCGCAGCAGATCGATCACACGGAAGCCGAGGCGATTGCCGCATGGGTGGCAACGTCAGCGCGGCGCGCACGGATCCTGGTGGCCGATGATGCCGTCGACAGCGGTGTGACGCTCGATACCGTGCTAGGCCTGTTGCGCAGACTTTGCCCACGCGGCACCGAGATCCGCTCGGCGGCGATTACCCAGACGCTGGAGAATCCCAAGGCCAGGCCGGACTATGTGTTGTTTCACGGCACACTCTGCCGCTTTCCCTGGTCGTTCGATGCGAATGGCTGACACGGCACCCATCCTGATCTTTGATCTTGATGAGACGATCCTGCGGGTCAACAGCTTCCCGCTATGGGTGCGGTTCCTGATTGCCGGCCGATTGCCGGGGCTCGGGTGGCGGCAGCGCGCATGGTTGTCACTGTGCGCGCAACGACTGCTGGTGTGGCGCAAGCTGGGTCGCTTGAGCCATGACACGCTGCAGTGGCGCTTGCAGTTGGTGTGGCAATCGGCCGCCGGACATCAACGCGAAGACCTTGTGACGCGTTTCCAGACTCACCTGGTGCGCGAGGTGCGGGAAAATCTGCGACCTTTGCTGGCAATGATCGCAAGTGAGCCAATCGACGCGGTGCTCGCCACTGCTGCCGCCGCCGAATACGCGGTGGGCCTCGGCCGGCAGTTGGGGTTCCGGCATGTGCTGGCGTCGCGGCACGACAGCCATGCCGCGGCGCCGCTGAATTCCGGACCACGAAAGCGGGACCAGGTTCTGGCGTTTCTGCGAGAGCAGGGCTGGCACGGACGGAAGTTGACGCTGTTCACCGACCACCTCGACGATCTGCCCTTGATGCGGGAGAGCGACACCGTCTGCTGGTTTGGTCCCGATGCCACATTGGCAACCGCCCAGACCCTAGCGGCGGGGACCCGCTTCATCCGTGGCCGGGATCTTGATGGCAGCGCTCTGGTTGCGGTGCTGGACGGCTTGCCTGTTGCGGTCACGGATCAACCAATGGAACCGTCGCGCGCCATGACCTCGGCATAGATCGAAGCCAGTTCGGCGGCGTGCCGCGCCGGGTCCGATGGGTTCGCCCAATACTGGCGATAAGCGGTTGCGCCTGCCTGGCGTATCGCCGCGTCGCATCGCGTCTGCTGCATACACCGCAGCAGGCTGTCGCGGTCACCACTGCGAAACACCCAGCCGTCTTGCCCATCGACCAGACGCTCCGCCGGCGCCGCGACGTCGCTGACGATCGCAGGCACGCCGCGCGCGGCGGCTTCGGCCACCACCAGACCGTACGTCTCGTACCACAGGCTGGGAAAAACCAGGCAGCGCGCGTGTTCAAGTTCAAGCTGTACGCGATCCGCCGTCACCCATCCGGTCACGCGCGCTCCTGTCGCTTCGATCGAGGGACGCAGCGGTCCGTCGCCCACGAATACGATGGGCAGGCCGGCGGCCCGGGCCGTCTGCGCCGCGAGCTCCACCCCCTTTTCCGCGTCAAGCCGCCCGACCACGACCAGCGCCCGGTTGGCGGCGACGTCCACCGGAGGCGCATATGGCACGTCGATGATGTTGGCCAGTTCGTGGAACCTGGCATCCCCGGGCAAATACGGTTTCAGCAACGAAGCAGATCGACGGGACAGCGTGATGTAATCACGCACCGATGCAGGGAACCGCGCGACATGGCGCTGAGCCAATCCGCGCGCCACCCGATACTCCTTATGCAGTTGGTGCCGATTGTCGCACGCGGACGTCATGCAGGTGGGGGACAGCGCCCGCAGCTCACACGGTATCTGTCGGCGGTAGTCGAAGAAAGCCCCGTTGGGACATGCTGCGAAGAAGTCGTGCAGTGTGCAGACCACCGGGAACCCGGCTTGCCTGGAGGCAAGCGCGGGCGCCG
>DASRQX010000224.1:0-9232 GCA_035696165.1 Acetobacteraceae bacterium
CGCATCGCGTGACAAACTCACCCGAAACATCGGCCGGCTTGGCCGATCCCCGGATGGCGTGGCTAAGCTCGACCCCGCGCCCATCCCCAACAAATCAACGCAGGAGGACCGCAACCCATGCAGGCCCTGACACCGGAACAAGTGGAATCCTATCGCTACAACGGCTTCCTCTTCCCCATTCCGGCTCTCACGGCGCCGGAGGTCGCAAACTGCCTCGCCGGCCTCGACCGGTTCGAGGCGGAACTGGGCTCACCCGTCGCCGATGCGGACATCAAATGGCGCTCGCACGCCTATGCCCATTCCCCCTGGTTCAACACGCTGGTCCGCCATCCGCGCATCCTCGACGCGGTCGAGGCCGTGATCGGCCCCAACATCCTGGTCTGGACCAGCACCTTCTTCATCAAGGAGCCAGGTTCGCCGACCTTCGCCGCCTGGCACCAGGACGGCACTTATTTCGGCCTCGATCCGCATGACCAGGTCTGCGCCTGGGTCGCGCTGACCGATGCCAGCCGGGAAGCCGGCTGCATGGAGATGCTGTCCAGCCGCGGCGCGCCCCGCCAGATGCGCCACGCCGCCCTGGGCCTCGCGAACAGCATCAACCGCGCCGGCCAGACCATCACCGAGCCACTCGACGAGCAGGTCCCGGTGGCGATGGCGCTGCCCACCGGATCATTCTCGCTGCATCACGAGTTCGCGGTCCACCGTTCCGCGCCCAATAACGCTTCGCACCGCCGCGTGGGCATCGGCCTGAATTACATCCCGACCTATGCCCGCGTGAACGGCCCCGTCCGCCTGCGCGCCATGCTGGTTCGCGGCGTGGACACCTACCGACATTTCGATCCGATTGACCCGCCGTCGGCCGAACGCGACGCCGCCGCGCTGGCGGTCCATCAGCAGGTCAGCGATCGTTATCGTGAGAACTACCGCGAACAGGTCAAGCGCCACGAGCAGATGTTCGCCCTGGCGGGCGCCTGAAAACATTCTCCTCCTCCCCGGCCATGTCCTTATCCTGATGCCTATAGCGCCCGACCCGGCCATCCACGATCCTCCTGCCGCCAGCAAGGAAATCGTGAGTGGCCCGCATGTGAGCACCATGACGTGCTGCAACGCCTGTGGGTCAGTCGTTTCGCGAGATGGTATGAGAAGTGCGGGCTAGCTCCGTCGCCCGAACGCAAGTCCGATCCAGACCATGGTCCCTCCGACGACGAACAAAACCACGTTCAGAGGCTGGTCCAGAAGCCACGCCATAATTCCGCCGATACCGAGCCATTCCAAGCTGTCCGGCTCGACGCCGCCCAGCCCATACCACAGGACGCTGAATTGGGTCGGTGTCCAAATGTCCGATTGTTGCCAAAGAAGCGCGTGATTGACCGTCGCCGCAAGGCCACCCACGACCAGACTGGCTCCGATGGATACGACGACTGCGCGCATCGTGCGGTCATTTCGGTCGGCTCCATCATCGCCCGGCGCGGCTTCAGCCCTCGCCGCGCAATCACCGCCCGCGAACGTACTCAAGCGTGGCCACTCAACTTCGCCTCAACCGCGGAAGATCTACACCTTTAACGAGTCGTTATTCAGCCAGTATTTGCTATCCGACGTCAAGACGCCCGAAGCCCCGGCCGATACTCCGCGCACCCTCGAAGCCTTTTGAACGCGCGGCCGCTGATGCCAAACCAACCCTGGCCGCGTGTCGCGCGCGACCGGCGGTTGCCGTTACGTCTGGTTCGGAAAACACGCCTGCGCCGTCACAGCCTCGCCGCCAGACAACATGAAAAGCAACCCCGGAATGACAGTCTGGAAGGTGTAACTTATCGAAACCTGAGAAAGCCCGGCGCATCCGCTACTGGCCATATTTGAATTGATAGTGAAAACGGAAGATGACAGCGCAATACCCCATCCGCCGACAACCTGCTCGGCATAATTGGTTGTGTCGGTGGCGTTGTATGCCCCACCCGACTCGCAGTAGCTCGCCAGCACGTCCACGCAGCGCGCCACCTGTATGGCGGTCGCCTCAAGCGCTTGCCGCGTCCACATCAGCCGGCCGAACTCGATGGTGCCGAGCGTCAGCACAATCAGCGGCACGGCAACCATTGCGAACTCGATCGCAACCACGCCTTGCCGGGCCGCCGGCAGATCGCGCCACCGGCGCCTCATTGCGTCTGCGCCGCCGATCCCATGATCATCGAGCCGCTCTGCACAAAAGTATACGCAGGGAAGAACGGCGTGATGCTGTAGCTGGCCGTGACCGTGACGAACTTCCCGGCAGTGCCGCCGCCGGTGCAGCTGTTGCCACGGGTGACCGAACTGCCTCAGGTCCAGCTCGGCGGCGAGCCCGTCGGGCAATAACACAGGTTGGCATTCGAGGTGGTGCCGCTGGATATCGTCAGGCCGCCCGCTATCGACACCGAGGGTCCATTGTTCACCGCGACGGTGGTGTTCGCCGCCGTGCCGCCGTTGCTGCTCGAAACGATCGTTGCGATCCTGCTCGCCAGCTCCGAGGCCAAAGCCGTTCCCGTCGACGGATCGGTGTTCGCCGTCACGCTGGCGGCATTCACCAAAGCGTAGTTGGTTCCCGCCGCGACGGCGCTGTCCAGAAGGGTCTGTATGTACAGCGCATTGCCAACATCGAGCGTGCCGGCAAACACCATCACGAACACCGGTGCGAGCAGGGCAAATTCGATTGCCGCGATGCCGGAGCTCCACCGCGCGAACAGCCGGCGCCGCAACGCCTCGATCAGCGAACGCATGATCAGCGCCATCCCGGCATCACTGCACCAGTTCGATGGCCGCGCCGGAACTGGAACTGGCGCCACCCAGACCGCTGCAGCTCGATGCCAGAGCGGTTCCACCCGTCAAGGTGACCTGTGACGCGATCACTTCCAGGCATTGGCTGGTGCCATTGCCGACACTGGATCCGCCGCTCAAGATGAATGCGCCGTTCGGTATGAAAAACGCGCCGGACAGGCTGGTATTGGTGGACACTTCCGCGAAGGTCGCACCGGCTGTATTGGTCGTGGAAGAATCCGGTCCCAGCACGATCAGGTCCGTTGGTTTCCGGTGCTAGGTGACACCAGCGTGACATGGCCATAGCCGGCGGCAAGACAGAACGCCTGCCCCGAGCAGGTGCCGGACGATGGCGTGGACGTTGCCGAGATGACAAAGCTGACACCGGTCTCACTCATCCCCACGGTCGAACCGTTGCAGGTCACATCGCCGCCGCCATTGGCGCCGAGTGCAACATAGCCGCTAATCGTGTAGATGCCCGCGCCGAGGTTGGTGCCCCCGGCTGTCGAGAAGTTTCCGTTGATGTCGTGCGCGCCCGCGGCCGGCAAGGTCAGGCAACTGCCGCCGCCGCTGGTGACATTCACCATCCCGACTACCTGGAACACGTTGCCGGAACCCGTGGCGTCCCCAAGCGTCGTCTTGCTGCCGCCGCCAAGATCCAGCGCATTGCCGCTGCTGCCTGTGCTTGATCCGATCTGGTAGCTGTTTGACGAGTAGCCCACGCCCATCGACAAGGTCGATCCGCCGGCATTGTAGACGCCTGACGACAGGACAAAAGTGCTGGGGCCGCCAAACGTCAATGTCGTTCCGGAATTGCAGATGCTGAACGTACCGCCGCTGCAGTTCGATGTGCTGCTGGGGCCGATATTGTAGGTGCCGGCACCAAAGGTCGTCGTCGTGCCGCCGCCGGTCTGTATCACTTGCGTGATGTTGTAGGTGCCGGGGCCAAACGTCATCGCCGATCCGGTGTTGTAGATCGAGCCGTTGAAATTATACGTCGTCGATGCTGAACCGGCGGCGTTGAAATTGACCGTGATGCCGCCGGCAAGCGTGATGTTGCCGACGTTGAACGGACCGGCGCGGCTGCACGTGACCGTCCACGTACTGCCGGAAAATGTCGCCGAGCAGCCGTCGGTCGCCGCCTGGGCCGCCGCCGACCCGGTCCCGGACGTTGGGGAGTAACCGAACACGATGGGCCCGCCACCGGTCGATGCCGTCGGTGCGCTCGGCGAGGTCATGCCGGCAACAGTGCTGATATGCCCGACCAACGTCGAGATCGCCGAATTGCCGCTCATCGGATCGCTGGTCGATTTCTTCGAGATGCTGAGCGACTTGCCGGAAGGCGCCTGGATGCCGCTACATGGCTCGCTGGGAGCCGACGCCGAATTGTAGTCGACCAGGATCGTCGTAATCGAGGTCCCGCACGGAACCGAAACAGTGTTGTTGGACGCCACCGCGCAAGCCGGCGCGGAAACTACGGTTCCGCCGCTCAGCGTCGCGCCCGTCCCGATCGCATTCAGCGCGATGATGTACCCCGTCCCCGCCCCGCTCGGCATGAGCTCGGCGTATGCGCTCGTGCTGACGGTTAGCTGGCTCGCGGAATCCAGCACCCGGGACAACGCCAGCGGCACGGTCGTGGTGACGGTCACCAGCACCGCCTGGCTGCCATCCCGGTTCGGCGACGCGACCACCGATGACGCGACCTGGCTCGTGGCGACCCCGTTGAGTGTCGCAGCCAGGTCGACGGCGGCGGTCAGGGCGGCGGCGGTGGTGTTGTTGGCGTTGTACGCCAGCGCGCCGCTGTAGGCCGCCAGGTCCGCCACCCGCTGTGTATCCACGCGCGCCAGCAGGGCATCGCCGAACTCGGTCACCAGGTCGGCCATCGCGACCAGGATGGTCACCAGCACGGCGGCAAAGATGGCGACGGTGCCACGATTATCGAGACGGCGTTGGCCAGGCATACGCTTGCTTCCCCGTTGTGAAACGATCGAGAGATCGGGCTCCGCTGATGAACCGAACTGGCATGTCCAATTTTCTGGACCCATCAGGAGAGTTTAGCGGGAAACGGTATCGACTTCGTTTCATCGCGGGCGCGCCGTATCGAACGGCCGGCATCGGCCCGAATGACGAACGCACAATACCGGGCGTCCAAATGATCGACGCTTCCGTGCTACCCCGTTATGCCGGCGTGCTACCCCCGTCATGCCGGGCGAAGGCCCGGCATCCACGACTTTAACGTGCCGCACAACGCAAGTCGCGAATGTCAGCATCCGCCGCCATGACACGCACCCAACGCCGGTAGGTCAGTCCTTCAGGCGCCGGCTTTTACGCGCCAAGCCCCAAGCGCCGAACCGACGGCGTTTCACCCGGCCGGAATCAGATCGGTAGCGGCGCGTCCTTCAGCCGCTCCATCGAAAATCGGCTGGTGACATTGCGCAACGGCACCGCCGCGATCAGCTTGCGATAAAACGCGTCATAGGCAGCAATATCCGGCACCACGACATGTAGCAGGTAGTCAACGTCACCGCTCATCCGCCAAGCATCAACAATCTCGGGCGTATCGCGCACCACGTCGGCGAATCGCTGCAGCCAGCCGGCGGAGTGATCAGCGGTCTCGACCTCGACGAACGCGGCAACCGGCAAGCCGACCTTGGCCGGATTGATCCTGGCAATGCGGCTGATGATGATGCCCGCCTCCTCCATCCGCCGGATACGCTTCCAGCACGGGGTCGAGGTCAAACCGATCTTCTCCGCGATCTCCCCCAGCGACAACGACGCATCGCTGGCGATCAGGCGCAGGATCTCGCGATCCAGTCGATCCAGTTCCTTCTCGGCCATAAGAACGTCTCCGGCTGGTTGATCGCGGGTCTACCGTAGCAGGAATTTGCGCACGCCACCGCCACGGCACAAGATTGGAGAAGAAATTGCTCGCCAGCGTCGGCCAACGCGCCAGCCTCGCCCCCCAGCCCGCCAGCTTCCATCCGCGGCAGCGCCCGCGCCGGCCGCGGCGTCCCGCCCCCGAAGTTCGCTGACCACGCGGGCAGACATGGCCCGACGGCCGCACGTCGAACTGGCAACAAACAATGCCGCCGCCGTGCGCCGGACGCAGGGGCAACAGCAGGCCGTTGAAAACGAACAACCAGCGTCCGGCTACTCGGCCGCCGCATGCTCCTCGGGCGTGCGCAGTGTCAGCGCCAGGGCATGCATCCCGCCACTGAACTCCTCCGCCAGTGTCGCGTGCACCGCACGCGACCGCGCCACCCTGGTCATCCCACGAAACGCCTCCGCAACCAGCAGCACGTTGTAGTGCGTCTGGCCGCCGGCTTGCGCTCCGGCATGCCCGGCATGGCGCGCGCTGTCATCCACCACCCGCAGCAACAGCGGCGCGAATGTCCGCGTCAGCACGGCTTCCAATCTTGCGGCGCGTGAGGTCATTCCCCAGATATCCACCCGCTCGGCCAGGCTGCCAATAGGACCTGCCAAGCGGACATTGCCAACCCCCATCTTCTGCCATAACGCTGTGCCGATGATCCGACGCAACTCGCGCCCGCGGGCCTACGCCCCCGACCCCGACTCGCCCGGCCACGGCTGCGAGGCGCCCAACTGCGCCGCAATGGGCGAATACCGCGCGCCCAAATCCCGCAACAACCTGCGCGACTACTGGTGGTTCTGCCTGGACCACGTGCGCGCCTACAACGCCGCCTGGGACTACTACAAAGGCATGACACCGGGGCAGATCGAGGCGGCACTGCGCTCCGACACGTCATGGCAACGTCCCACCTGGCCGCTCGGCCGACTCGGCACCGCGGCGTGGGACGAAGGGATACTGCAGGACCCGCTGCACGTCCTCGCCGCCGCCGGCCTGCGCGGCACGGCGCGGCGATCGCCGGAACAAACCCCAGCCGAATTGCGCGAACCACTCGCAACCCTCGGCCTCTCCTGGCCCACTACCCTCGACGCGGTGAAAACCCGCTACAAGGAACTCGCCAAACGCCACCACCCCGACGCCAATGGCGGTGACCGCGCCGCCGAGGAACGGCTGAAAACCATCAACCTCGCCTACGCAACCCTTCGCAGCCGCCTGAACACCGCAGCCCACGCCGCCGCGGGCTGACGCGGGCCCCCGCCCGTGCACCAACCAAAATGGATGGATTCCAAAGGCTCCGCCTTTGGTTGGGCGTCCAGGGGGCAAAGCCCCCTGGCGGGTTTCAGGGCAGCGCCCTGACCTTCCTTCACCCAAGCGCCGAGCCTGGGCCCCGCTTCAGCCCTCGGCTTATTGGTTGGGGGGGTCCAGGTAGAGCGGGCTGCGCAGGTAGCGTCGCAGCCAGAAGCGGCACAGTACGCCGATTGTTGCGGCCACCGGCACTGCGAGCATCACGCCCAGGAAGCCGAACGCCGCGGCGCCCGCGAACAGCGCGAAGATCACCCACACCGCCGACAGTTCGACGCGGTCGCCGAGGAAGCGTGGATAGATGACGTAGCCTTCAAGGACTTGTCCGACGACCAGGACACCGGCGATCACGATCACGCTATGCCAGGACGGAAACTGCGCGAGTGCCAGCCCGATCGCGGTCACCCCGCCGGTGATGGACCCGACATAGGGAATGAACGACAGCAGTCCCGCGGCTAGCCCGACCAGCAGCCCCAGATCCAGTCCCGCCAGCGACAGCGCCACCACGTAGTAGGCCGCCAGCAGCAGGCAGCACAGCGCCTGGCCGCGCACCCAGGCAGACAGGATGCGGTCGACCTCGCGCACCTGCGCGCGTATCACGTCGGCGTAGCGCCGCGGCAGCCACGAATCGATCTTCGCCACCAGCCGCGGCCAGTCGCGCAGCAGGTAAAACGCCACCACCGGCGTAACCACCATCAGCGTCAGCACGTTGAACAGCGCGAAGCCGCCGCCGATCAGCCGCGACAGCGCGCCGGCCGTGAACGACAGCATCGACCCGGCCTGGCTGCTGACCAGGTCGCGCAGTTTGTCGTTCACCACGTCGGAGCCGAAGCTATCCTGCAGATGTGCGATTTGCTGGTTCGCCCAGCCTTGCACCAGCTGTACGTATTGCGGCACCCGGCTGAACAGGATGCCCACCTGTGCGAGGATCAACGGATACAGCAGCAGGGCGAACAGCAGCACCGCGGCGATCAGTGCCAGCACCATCAGCAGTGCCGCCGCGCCGCGCGGCATGCCGAGCACGGTCAGCCGTTTGGTCGGCGGGGCGAGCACGTAGGCGATCCCGGCGGCGGCGACGAACGGCATCAGAACGGAGGCGAACAACTGCAGCGCCAGCCAAACCGCCACCAGCAGGCCGATCACGGCACCGATCCGCTGGGCGCGTGTGGCGTGGACGCGAGCGTTCGGCTGCCCAGCCTGCCGCGGCAGATCGTTGCCGGGCGAAATTCCAACCGGCGTCCCGATTGGCCCCCCACTCGGTGGACCACCGCTCGGTGGTCCCCCGCTCGGTGCGCCCACGATTGTGGAGCCCCCGGTTGGGGTTCCGGGCGAGGGCCCGGTTGTGCACCCGTCGGGCGTCCCGGCCTCGATCATCTGACTCGCGCGGCCTTCCATACGTAGGCTGCGCCCGAAGCCAGCGTGGTCAGTCCCACCACCCAGATCAGCACCTGCTTGGCCAACGGCGCAGCCAGTCCATAGCCGGCCAGCAGCAGCGTCAGCGCCACCAGCACGATCTGCAGCGCGGTGTTCAGCTTCGACACCAACAGCGGGCGAATGACCACGGGCATCCCCAGCACACTCAGCACGATCACCCCGCCGACGATCACCAGATCGCGGAACACCACCAGAATGGTGAGCCAATCCGGCAGCTCATTCACCGCCGCCAGGGTGATGTACATCGACACCAGCAGCGCCTTGTCCGCCACCGGGTCGAGCAGCGCGCCCACCGAGTTGCCCCCGCCGTTGCGCCGCGCCAGCCAGCCGTCGAGCGCGTCGGACAGGCCAGCGGCCAGGAACAGGAAGAACGCCACGATCAGCCGGTGCTCTAGCACGAACCACACCGCCATCGGCACCATGCACAGCCGGGCGAACGTGATGACGTTCGGGAGGGTGACCAGCGTGGTGCTACGCGCGTGACCCGCGTCGGATCCGTCGGGCATCGAAGCTGGCCTTCCCTGCGGGTGCGTTCCTCGGGGCCTTCCCTGCGGCGTTCCTGGCGGAATCCCCTCAAGGCAATCAGAGCGGCAATCACGGCGGTAACCAGGGTCGTACCTGGGGCGGTACCCAGGGTGCTAATTAGGGCGGTAACCAGGGCGATGACCAGGCGGTCCTTAAGGCGGGTTCCGCACGACACGACGTTGCGTCCGCATTGCGCCTTAGCGTATCGAGGGCCGGCATGACCAGTGCCGAACGCGCCCGCGGCGATTCCACCAACGGCCTCAGCTATGCCGATGCTGGGGTCGACATCGATGCGGGCGACGCGCTTGTCGAGTCCAT
>DASRQX010000225.1:0-19409 GCA_035696165.1 Acetobacteraceae bacterium
GTGTTATTGAACGCCTTCGAGCCAGCCGTCTGCGTCACGAAGTTGAAGTCACCCTGGTGACGCGTGCCATATATGTATTCCCAATAGGCCTGAAGCCCCGGTGTGATCTGCCATTGGCCACCGGCACCGAAGGCGTTTTCACGGCGCTGCGAGACCCCGGTCAGTGCCACCGCGCCCTGCGAGTCGAAGCCATAGTAAGCGGCGCCGACCATAAACGGACCGGTCACGTACTGGATGCCAATCAGGTATGCGTTGGCACCGACCGCTTCCTTCGGCGACGTAGCCATGACAGCGTTGTACTGGCCGCCCTGCCATGGAGCGCCGACCGTAACCCCAGAGATTGTTACGTCGGCAGCGACGAATCCCGCGCTTATTCCCTTCGTTTGCCCGTTGTATTTGGTACCGGGAACACCAGGTTCCGCCGGCGTAATCGCCGGTCCGGTGTAGTTCACAACGCCGCTGCCGATGTAGTCGCCGAAGGCATAGATCGACGCCGGTCCGACGACACCCTGGTACCGCACGCCGGCCTGGATCTCGTTCCTGAATCGGAAGCTGTCGGTTGGTATACCCCCCCCCGCGCTGGTCTGCCCCGACGACGACAGCGAGGGACAGCTTGGTGAGGCGTTGGCACACCGGAATTCAATACCATTGCCGTTGCTCGGCGCAACGTTGGCGCCGAAGTCGACGCCAGCGAACTGCGGCGACAGATAGACGATCTTGTGCGATCCGTATTCGGCACCCTGCAGCGTTAACACGGATAGGTCGGCGCGGTATTTCCATCGACCGCCCCTGGGGCGTCTCCATCCCACAGGCCCTGGGCGACGTTCTGGAACGTGCCGATGCCGGCGTAGAAAAGGCCGGCAACACCGTCACCCTGGCCCAATCGGACGATGCTGATTTTATCCTGCGCCACCCAAACGAATGCGCGCCGAACATACAGTGTCTGCGCGCAGGTCAGGCCGGATGTGCCCGTGGTGGTTGAGCTGTTCTGGACGTTTGTGGCAATGATCGAGGTGGTGGCGGAGCTGGGGTTGGCCTCGAACCCGACGCCGTTGAAATTCTCACGAATTTCCGCATTGGCACCCCAGCGCAGGCCGTTGGTCGCCATTGCACTTACGCCCGGATACAGGCGCAAATAGGTGCCCATATTAAAGGGCGCTTCCTTGTTCTGGTCTACCACGTCGCCGGTGGACCCCTCGCCCGAGACCTCGGACCAGATCTTGCCGTTCAGGCGGATCACCATGCTGCCCGGCACCGGATTGACCACCGTTCCCGGTATCGCCACGGCTTGATGGTTGTTGTTGTCGTTCGCGGATTGGCCGAAGTTCGGCGTGATCAGCCTCCCCAACGGCGGTGTCGCCAACTGCGGCGCAGGAGCCTGCGTTCGCGCTAGATATTGCACTATCGTTATGGCACCAAGCATAGGCGCACCGGCCAGCAATATTCTGCGCGGCACAGTTCTCCTTGCTTTGTCGGACTTGCCGACGACTTGTTGCAGGCCCGTCTCTGGCTGCGCCATTCTGTCCTGCGAACAACAAGACCAGCGTTACGTCGTGGTAATTCCCGTTTTCCACGAATCTTTTTTTGGAACGCACCGCGTGATCAATCGATCCTTCGCCGAACTCGGCGCGGGAAGGTTGGACGCGTATTCCTGATTATCATTGGAAAGGAACGGTAATTTCGCCGGCGTGGATCCGTTCGCTCCGAGTGATGCCCTGCTCGCGAGTTAGGTTACTATTCGAGAATAGACCTGCGGATCACCGAAGCCAGCGACACTAACGAAGTTCGGCGTCCAACATATCGATCGGCCGGCGGCGCCGGATCAATGGCGCAAGTCGATTGAGCAGGCCAAGCCGCGCCAGGCACCAGGCCAGTCCGAGCAGGCAGATCGGCGCGCCGGCTGCCAGCCGTGCGGCCATCAATCCGAGCGGTCCCCGCGGTTCGCCAAACAGCCACGGCAGCAGCAGCGCCATCGCGACCGCTGACGCGGCGGTGGCCAGGGCGGGCCGGCCGGCGCGGATCGGCGCCAGCCTGCCTATGCGCAGCACGCGCGCGCTCATCATGATTGTGTAGGGGCTGGTCACGAGTTGTGCGACCAGCCAGGCAGCCATCGCCTGTGCCGGCGTTGCCGGCCGCACCACCGCGACCCCGACCAGTATCGCGATCACGGCGGCGATGTTGGCGGCCAGGGCGGGGCCCGGCGTGCCCTTCGCGATCAGGGCGGCGCCGGCCGGAAACCACAGGATCAGCCAGGTGGTCAGGGCGATCAACGGCAGCGCGGCCGGACCCACCTCGACCCGGGCGGGCCCCAGCAGCAGCCGGGTCAGTGGCATGATCATCACCGCCATCATCCCAAGCAGCGGCAGCACCACCAGGGCGGCAAGTCCGAGGCAGTGGTCCATGACCCGGCGCAGCGTGGCCAGTTCCTGCTGGCGCGCCGACATCGCCGGCAGCATCAGCCCCCACAGCGCGGTGAACACCCGTTCGTGCACCGTATCGACCGGGCTGAATGCCATGTGCACCTCGCCGAGTGGCGCCGCACCCGCAGTCGCGCCGATCACCAGCACGAACAGCCGGTAGCGACCAAGCTGCACCAGCGTGCTGGCGGTCAGCGGCAGGCCCAACGCCAGCAGTTCACGCACCGCGCGCGGGTTGGGTCGTCGCAGGGCGCGCATCAGGGAGCGTCCCTGGGGGGACGGGCACCAGTTTGCCCGCAGCAGCAGAGCGAGCGCGCCCGCGGTGGCGCTGACCATCTGCTGCAGCACCAGGGCCCAGGCTCCGGCACAAGCCAGCGCCGCCGCGATGCCGGCGAGTGTACCAAGCCCCTGGCCGATGAGCGTGCGTCCGGCCAGGGCGCGATAATTCCGATCACGCGTCAGCATCCCCTGCATCGCACCGCCGGCGCCGACCAGCGGCAGCGGCAGCGCGAGCAGCGCCGACATCGCCGGCAGCCTGGGGTCGGTCAGCAGTGCCCCGAGCAACGGGCCGGCGGCGATCTGGATTGCCGCCGCGACGACGCCGGCCGCGGTGGATGCCCAGATCGCGTTGGCCATGACCCGGTCATCGAGGCTGGCACGTTGCACGATCGCATCGGCGAACAGCGCGTTGACGGTCACCCAGAGCATCACGTGCACCGACACGGCGGCGGCGGCGATACCGACCTCGGCCGGGCCGATCAGCCGGGCGACGATGAAGGCCGAGACGAAGGAGAGGCCGGCCGCGGTGCCGGCTTCCAGGCCCGACCAGAAGACATGCCCGGCGACACGGTAATTGACCGGGGCGCTGATCGGGGCGCCGACTGCGGCGCTGACCGGGCGGTCGATCGGGGAACTCATGACTTGCGCCACCCGCACATCGTCGCGCTGGGGCACAAGATCGCGGGCCGGTTCAGGCGGTTGGCAGCGTATTCCGAGCCCCCGGCCGACCAGTCGAACATCGATACACGGTGAACAGTGCGCGTGCCGCGGGGTTCACGGCAGTCATGCAGGGACGCGGCGTGCCAATGCCGCACCGAACAGCGCCGGGGCGGCCAGCGCGGCGAGCAGCGGCGGTAGCCACATCACGCGGCTCTGGTAACGATTGTGCGGCCCGGACAGGCCGCCGGCGATCAGCGCGTTGATCGGCAACGCCAGCAGGACAAGCGCCAGGAACCCGGCGACGCGGTGCCGGCGGCGCAGTGCCACCGGCAGCCAGGCGCAGCACACCACGACACCGATCAGCGCCATCGTCCAATGCAGCGCGAGAAGCCAGTGCGGCAGACGCAGCACGCCGTTGGTCTGGCGGGACGCGAGATAGGTGTCGGCCTCGAAACGGGGAAAGTCATCCAGCACCCGAGGCGTGACGGTCTGCGGCCAGGCGTTAAGCCCATCGCCGGTCGCGAACATGGCAAGCTGCCGCGTGGCGTTAGCGAGCACCGCGTGGAGTTCCTCGATCGGTTCGGCGGCGATTGCTTTCTCGACAATGGCATTGGCTTCGGTGCTGACCAGCTTGGCGCCGCCGGCGCGGGCGATCGGACCATCGGCGCGCGATTGGAACAGACCGGCGGTCGCGGGGAACTGGTCGAGATAGGGACACAGGCGCCAGTGCGTGCCGGGACAGTCCCGCGCCAGCACGCGCATTCCCGGTCCATCGTAGACCACGCGCGCGAGCACGAAGACGTTGCCAAACGGTGACAATGAGATACGGTGGTGCCCGACGAGATTGACGCCGACCAGGGCGACGCAGGCCAGGACGGGCGCCGCCAGCAACCGCGTCGGCAAAGTCCATAAAGATTCTTGCGCCGCGTGGTGCGATAAGGTTTCGCGCGTCGCGGCAGGACACATGCCAAGCCACATGACAACACGCAACGCGCCGGCGCCGAGCCAGTATCGTAACGGCAGCGCCACAGGCACCAGCAGAAGCGTGAGGGGCAGGTGCGACTGGTGCGTAGCGATCATGAACGCGCTGAACCCGATCAGCCAGATCCGTTCGCGGCGTGACAGGCGTGCCGCGGCGAACGCCCGCAGGCCCAGCGCCAGCACCAGCAGCCCGGTGAACAGGTCGGGCATGAGTTGCGAGACGAGCCACGGCAGCGCGCTGACGAGCGCAACTGCCGCAGGCAGCGGCGACAGCCACCAGGCGGATACCAGGGGCAGCAGCGCGCGGCGCACCAGATGCAGCGTGTGCGTGGCCAGCAGCGCCTGCACGATTTCCGGCCAGGTGGTTAGCGTCAGATGCAGCGGCAGCAGGAGCAGCCTGTAGAAGATCGGCCGATCCCAGCCGAGATAGTGGTGGATCGCCTGCGAAAGGTAGGTGCCGGTGTCGAAGAACACCAGCGGATATCCGTTTATCGCAGCGGGCCAGAGCAGCCGGGCTGTACCGAGCAGGACCGGTGCGAGTGGGGGATGGTGTGCAATGCGATTCTCCGCCTCCCGTTGAGGGAGGGGAGGGGAGGGGTCGAGCTTTCCGGTTTTTTTTGTGTTCGACCCTTCCCCCCAACCTTGGTCCGCTTCGCGGCCCAAGCCTTCAAGGGGAGGGGGAGTAGCGGTGGTGGTCGGGGAAACATCAATCGCCATAGCCGTCCGGATGCGCCTCGCGCCAGGCGAAGGCGGTGCGGACGATGTCGGCCAGCGCGGCGTGGCGTGGCTGCCAGCCGGCCTCGGCGCGGATCCGCCGCGCGGAGGCGACCAGAACCGGCGGATCCCCCGGCCGCCGCGGCGCCAGTTCGTGCGGCACGGCACGGCCGGCGACGTGCGCCACGGCCTGCAGCACCTCAAGCACCGAGTGACCCGTTTCGGTGCCAAGATTCCAGGTGACGCTGCCGCCGTCCTGCCGACCCGCGGGGACCCGATCGGGAGACAGCCGATCGAGCGCCAGCAGATGCGCTTCCGCCAGATCCGCCACGTGCACATAGTCGCGGACACAGGTGCCGTCCGGGGTCGGGTAGTCGGTGCCGAACACGCGCAGTGGCGGGCGGCGGCCCAGTACCGCATCGATCGCCAAGGGAATCAAATGCGTTTCCGGATCGTGATCCTCGCCCAGCCGCCCGGCCGGATCCGCCCCGGCGGCATTGAAGTAGCGCAGCACGCCGCTGTTCAGTCCGTGGATGCGGCCTGCCCAGTGCAGTGCGCGCTCCAGCATGTGCTTGCTGTCGCCGTACGGTGAACCCGGATCGATCGGGGCGTCCTCGACGATCGGCGAATCCGCCGCGGAACCGAACACCGCCGCGGTGGACGACAGCACGAAGCGGCGCACGCCATGGTGCACGCAGGCGGCGATCAGCCGGGTGCCGAGCATCGCGTTGTCCAGCAGGTAGCGGAACGGCTCGCGCATGCTGGCGCCGACCTCGATCAGCGCGGCGAAGTGGAACACTGCGTCCCACGGTCCGTCGGCCAGCAGGGCGTCGACCGCCGCCTGGTCGGCGAGATCGGCCACCACCAGCCGCACGCCGTCCGGCAGCGCGGCGCGATGGCCCGTAGACAGGTTGTCGAGCACGACGACATTCTCGCCACGCTCCGCCAGCAGCGCAACGAGATGGCTGCCGATATAGCCGGCCCCGCCGGTGACCAGGAAACGTCTTGCCATTGGTGACTACCCCCGGAAATAGCCGCCATAGCGCGGGTGGTACTCCTCGGCGTCGGCG
The DNA here is from genome assembly GCA_035696165.1 of Acetobacteraceae bacterium. Lineage (GTDB taxonomy): Bacteria > Pseudomonadota > Alphaproteobacteria > Acetobacterales > Acetobacteraceae > Palsa-883. The sequence goes on from DASRQX010000225.1 coordinate 6,122, forward strand.
GCGCCCGAGCGCAGATGGGCGCGCGCGTCAACCCGCGTCAAGGCGAGCCCAATGACGTTTGCGCCAGCTTCGCCGAGCAGCGCGAGCGCGTTTTCGGCCATGGCCAACGGCGTGGACCGCCAGCGCAGGCACAGCAGCGTGGCGTCGGCGATCGCGGCAATGGCGCGCGTGCCGGTCATCGCCAGTGCCGGCGGAGCGTCGAGCAGCACCAGGTCGAACTGCGCGCGCAGCCGTTGCAGCAGCCTGGCCATGGCCTCGGCCATGAACAGGCTGAACGCGTTGGCCTCCGCCGAGCCGGCGGCGATGTAGGGCATGCCCCACAGCGGGTCCTGCCGGATCACCTGCTCGTCTGTTGCGTGGCCGGCCAGCAGATCGGTCAGGCCCAGTTCGCCGTCGGCCTGCAACAGCCGGCCGAACGCCGGCTGGCGCACGTCGCAATCCAGCGCGCAGACGCGCTCGCCGCCGAGTGCCGCGATGCGGCCGAGGGCCAGAGCCACCGAGGTCTTGCCCTCGGCCGGCCGGGCGGCGGTCACCGCGACAACGCGCGAGCGCTCGGTACCCATCCACAGTCAGGCGCGCAGCGCGCGCAGTTGCTCGGCGAACTGCGACATCAGCTTCATCGCGGCGTAGGCGGCGACCGGCATGCGGCCGAGGCGGCGCGGCGGGACTTCCGGGATCAGCGCGAAACAGGGCAGACCCAGCATCGCGCGGACCTCGGTGCCACTGCGCAAACTGGCGTGGGTGACGTCGGCGACGTAAACCAGCAGCAGACCGAACAGCACACTGAACGCGGTGGTGGCGGCCATCATCCGCATGACCCGCGGCGAACTTGGGGATTCCGGCAGCAGGGCGAGTGAGATTTCGTGTGCGTCAGGGGCCTCGACCGCCGCCTGCTGGGCGGTCTGCTGGATACTTCCCAGCACCGATTGCAGCAGGCCGCGCGCCGCGTCGGCGTCACGCTGCATGGCGTCGAGCGGGATTTCGGCCTCAGCGTTGTCATCCACCGCCTGATGGGCATCGCGCATGTCGGCGTCGAGCGAAGCAAGGCGCTCGCCGGCGGCGCGGCATCGGCGCCGGTGGCGGCGACCACGCGGGCTGTCTCGGGCCCCACGGCGTGGTCGATCTCGGCGAGTTGCCGGCGCAGGTTGATTACATCCGGATGATTGGGCCCGAGCCTGGCGTCGAGGCCCTGAAGCTGGGCGCGCAACTGGTCCTGCTGGGCGCGGAGCTGGACGACCGAAGGGGCGATCGCCGCCAGCGCCGAGACACCGGCCCGACCGCGCGCGGCGTCCAGCCGGGCTTCTGCCGCCGCGAGGTCGGCGCGCCCCTGCACGAGACCCTCGGTCAGGTGGCTGACCTTTTCGGCGTCCAGGCCGGCGTGCATGCCTGGATCAGTCCGTGGCTGGCACGGTAGGCGGCGATGTGGTCGTCCGCCAGACGCACCTGGTTGCGCAGTGCCGCCACCCGTGCGTCCAGCCAGTCATTTGCCTTGCACACCGCGCGGTACTACGCCCGAGTTGGTCCTAGATGTACACGTCCATGAAGGCGTTGACCGCGGCGGCGGCGAGCACGCGGTTCTGGGCGGTGCACGTGCCAGTGACGACATGCGACCCGTGGGTGGTGTTGACAAGAAGCGCCTGCCGCACCGCCAGCAGGACGGAATTGCGCACGTCGTCGAGTTGTGGTCCGGCGATTTTGTCGCTCCCGTCCGGATTTCCGGGGTCGCTCGCGCTATTGCCCTGCCTGTCCCCTTGCGGGCGCGCCGCCGGTGCCTGTGTCCGTGCCGGTGGTGGTGGTGCTGGTGCTGGTGCTGGTGCGGGCGCGGGGGCAAGCCATGCCGCGATATGTCCCATCACGCGGGCCGGCAGGGACGCCGGGCGCAGCGCGCCGTAGAACTCCGGATCGTCGAACAGATTGAGCTGGGTCGCCAGGCGCTGCACCATCCGCAGGCCGTGCATGACCTCGGCCTGGCTCGCCATGACGTCGTCGCTGATCGGGTCGACGCGAAGGATGCTTTGCAGTTCGGCCAGCCGATACGCCGGTGGATCATAGAGCAGGGCGCCGATGGCAGAATCGCGCGGCGTGGTCATGTGCAGTGACGGGGCCATGGCGGCCGGGATCAGCAGCACCGAGGCGATCGGCAGCCACTGGTGCCGGCGTAGGATGCCGAACAGGACGTCGGGTGTGATTGGATGCGGCGAGGCGGTCACTGAGTCCGCAACGGCGTGGCGGCCGGGGCGTCGCGGTCTGGCCGCGTCCCCGGCGTCAGGTGGGATGTCCGATGGAGTGTCCAGCATCGCTGGTCCCGCGCCATAATGATCCAGCTCGACATTTCGTCGGGTCGGGCACGTTTGGACGTGCAAGGGATGGGTAGCGTCATGAGCCTCAACGGGTGGTTAACGCCGGTGCGACGATTGCTTATGGCGCTGTCTCTGGGGGGCTGTCACCGGTGGTACTGTCGCTGATGGTGCTGGCACCGGCCGGATGCGCGTGGCTGGGTTGGGGGGCCGGGTGCTGATCTGCCACCGATGCCGCAGGCCGAGTCGGATGCCTATCACCTGGGGCCGGGCGACCAGGTCCGCATCATCACGCTGAGCGAGAATCGGCTGACCGGCGAATTCCGCGTCAACGACAGCGATGCCGTGGCGCTGCCGCTGCTGCGGACGATCCAGGCCACCGGCCTGACGACCGCGGAGCTGGAGCGAACGATCGGTGCGGACCTGGTCAAGGCGCAGCTCATCCGCGACCCGTCGGTGTCGGTGGAGGTTCTGGCCTATCGGCCGATCTTTGCGCTGGGCGAGGTCAACAGGCCGGGCCAGTACGCGTACCAGCCCGGGATGATCGTGGTGACGGCGGTGGCGGCCGCCGGGGCTTCACCTATCGCGCCGTCGAGGATCGCGCGGCCATCGTGCGCAGTGTCGACGGCCGCGCGGTCGAGGGCCGGGCGGAGCGGCAAACATATGTCCAGCCGGGTGACGTAATCACCATTTTTGATCGGCGATCCTAGGACGGTTGGCTCGAACCGCCTGCGGAACGCCGCTGAGCGGTGGGTTGGTCTCCCATGGGGCAGGCTGCGCCCGGCCCCGGGGCCGATGCTACGGTGTCTGCACGTCGTTACGCCGACGCGGTCCAGGCATTTTCGACCGGCATGTGGGGCGGAACTTCCCCCCCGGCCCTCGGTCCGCGCAATCGGCCGTGCCGGCGCTGCGCTCCGGGCATGCAAACCCACCTGCGACCGGCCCACCCGCGGGCGACAAATTCGATCCCGGATGTGCTAGCATACCGCCATGAGCATAACCCGGGCAACCAATCGCGCGCCTGCCGGCGCTGGTCCCGGCCGCAACGACCCCTGCCCGTGCGGCAGCGGCCGCAAGTTCAAGCAGTGCTGCGCGATCACGTCGCCGGCCCGGGCCGCGGCGCCCACACCCACCGCCGCGCCGGTCGATCCGCTGAACATGAAGAGCGGCGCGATCACGCAGGCGGGTCAGCTCTCCAGTCATTTCAGCCCGCTCCAGCGCGTGCTGAGGCTCGGCGCGGCGACGGGCGGGGATCCGGTTCCGGTGGCACCGGTGGCGACCTCGCAGGCCGGCGGGGAGTCGGCGCGGGCGTATATCAATCTCGCACGCGGCTACCGCGCGGCCGGACGCCACAGCGATGCGATCCAGGCGCTGCGTCAGGCAACCCGGCTCGATCCGGCAAATCATGGCAGCTGGCAGGATCTTGGCATCGCACTGACGCAGATCGGCCGCCTGCCCGAGGCCATTGGCGCCTTCCGCCGCGCGATTGCCGCGAAGGCGGATTTCGTGCCGGCCCACCACATGCTGGGCGTGACTCTGGAAGCGCAAGGCAACGAAACCCTGGCGGTGAGTTCACTGCGGCGCGCCGTCGCGCTCTCGCCGAAGCTGGCGGACGCGCATGCGCGGATCGGCACCCTGCTGCTGTCCCTGTCGCGCCGGCCGGAGGCGATCGCCGCTTTGCGACGCGCCGCCGAGGTCGCCCCGCAGGCGGATATCGGCCGGCTGGCGCTGGCCAAGGCGCTGATGGCGGAGGAACGCCTGGACGAGGCAATTGTCGTGCTGCGCCGCGTGCTGGCGCGTAGTCCGGGCAGCTTCGATGCCCGCAAGATACTGGGCGACACGTTGTCCTTCGCCGGGCAGTTCGAGGAAGCCGGACGGGAATATCAAAGGGCGATCGAAACCGGGCGCCAGCCGATCAGCGCGTACCATAGCCTGGTGATGTCGCGAAAGTTGACTGAAGCCGACCGCCCGCTGATCGACGGCATGCAGCGGCTCCTGCGGCGGGGTGGATTGCAGGATTACCTGGTGATGATCCTGCATTTCGCACTCGGGAAGGCGCTCGACGATCTCAAGGACTACGCGGCGGCGATGGAGCACTTCGATGCGGCGAACCGGCTGCGCCATCGTTCTTCGAAGCTTGATCGCGCGCGGCTAAAGGAGCAGTTCGACGACATTATCGAACGCTTCACGCCGGCGTCTTTTGCGACCCATGCCGGGCTGGGCTCGGACGACGAAACCCCGCTGCTGGTGCTGGGAATGCCACGCTCCGGCACGACCCTCACCGAACAGATCATCACCAGCCATCCGGCGGTCGTGGGTGGCGGCGAGCTGCCGTACTGGCTGGAGGCGGGTCCGCCCTGGTTGGGGGGCGGGCTGCGCAGCATGACCGCGGAGAACGCCCGGCGCGTCGCCGATGAGTACCTGACGGTGCTGCGCGATCTCGGGCCGGACGCCGTGCGTGTCACCGACAAGATGCCGCCCAATTTCATGTGGATCGGGCTGATCCATCTGCTGTTTCCAAAGGCGCGCATCATTCATTGCAAGCGCAATCCGATCGACACATGCCTGTCAATCTATTCGACCTATTTCACCGCGCGCATGGATTTTTCGGGCGATCGCGGCGACCTGGTGTTCTTCTACCGGCAATACGAGCGGCTGATGGAGCACTGGCGAAACGTGCTGCCGGCCGAGGTGTACCACGAGACGCAGTATGAGGAGCTGGTCAGCGATCGCGACGTACGCTCGCGCGAGCTGGTCGCGTTCTGCGGGTTGAATTGGGACGATGCTTGCATGTTGCCGGAGCAGAATGAACGCCAGGTGCGCACGGCCAGCGTCTGGCAGGCGCGCCAGCCGGTCTACAAGACACTGGTGGAACGCTGGCGGCGTTACGAGCCGTGGCTGGGCGAGTTGCGCGAACTGATGCCGGCGTAGAGGGTCGGTTTGCCGCTACGGGCCATTCCGGGTGGGACGTCGGGCAGCGTTGCCACCGGCGTTGCGAACCGGACACAAGCATGCCCTCGGCCCATGGTTTGCTGCCTAGTCTAGGGTATTTTCCGAGGGTGGTGGCATCGGGGTGATCCCGGATAACTCGTTTCCGTTCCGCGCGTGTGGGTTGATCCGACTTTCAGTTTTTTGAGGACAAAGTTGTTCTGTATCAATGCGATAGTCCTTCCGTTAGTCACTATCTAGGGGCTGCATCCTTGTATTTCGTGGTGATGATGTGTGGGACGTGAGCATATGCATGTCGCACTATCGCACCAGAATATCTACATAAAAACGCCGCCCTTTAGTCACTATATTGGAAATTCTCCCAATACCTCTAGAGTAACCCAAGCGATTACAATGTATTAGCCGAACCAGACAGCTTGGCTCATCTGAAATAGGAAAAAAACTGAGGGTCCGGTTAGGGTGATGCACAAGCTTTGCCAGGGCGTTCACGTCATGGGAGTGGAAGAGATTAGAATGCTCGACCTCTCGCCTGCCGCGACGCAGTGCGCCGGTGGCGCCCTCGCGACGCTCGGAACTGATCAAGCGCAAGTTGCCGGTACGAGTCGCCTTCCGCAATGGAACAACGAAACCCTCCGGATTGATCCGAGTCCGCGATCGATCCAAATCAATGCACACGCGCGGGCAACCGCCGAGTCTCCGTCATGTATCCGGAGAAGCCGGCCCGATAGTCAGGGAAATTTACATGAGCGTGACCCGTATGCTGCTGGCGGCCTTGGTCGCTGGCATCGCCTGGAATTCACTCGAACCGGCTACCGCGCAGGACGCGGCCGCCGGGGCGGTGGTGTTCAAGTCGCAGTGCAGTATCTGCCACTCCGTGGTGCAAGGCGGAAATATAGTTGGCCCGAGCCTGTTCGATATTGTCGGCCGGCAGGCGGGCAAGATTCCGGGCTTTCATTACTCGCCCGCGAACCGTGACTCCGGGCTGACCTGGGACCCTGCGACGCTTGACCGCTACTTGACCAGCCCGAGCACAGTCGTTCCGCATACGATCATGACCTGTGCCGGGCTGAAGGACGCCAAGAAGGGCGCGGACCTGATCGCCTATCTGTCCACCTAGCATTGATGCGGTGATCCCATCCGCGGCGGTGCCACAGGTGGCCCGCGGCGCCACAACATCGGGAGAGACGGGCTTGTCCGGCCAACGTCCGATGCGAAGCCGTCTGGCCGGAAGCTGCCTGGTCGGTTGGGCAACGGTATCCCGGTGGCGGCGATCGTGGCTCTGTTCCCAGCGATTGCCCAGGCGATCCCCGTCTTCGCAACGCAAACCGGGCAACCCTGCACCGCGTGCCATATTGGCGCCTATGGGCCGCAACTGATGGCGTTCGGCCGCGCATTCAAGATCAGCGGTTATACGCAGACCGGCGGCGACGCAACGACGCCCGTGCCGTTCTCGGTGATGCTGCTCGGGTCGTATAACAACACGACCAAGGGACAGGGCGCGCTGGCTGCCAAAAATGACGGCCCGAACGATAATTTCGCCATGGGCCAGATCAGCATCTTCGCCGTTGGGCGCATCACGGATTACGCTGGCGCACTGGTCCAGGGAACCTTCAATGGTGTCACCAGCAGCTCCCATTTGGACAACAGCGATCTGCGCCTGACCGCGCCGTTCGATGTGAACAACACCGAGCTGCATCTCGGCCTGGATATCAACTATGGTCCAACGGTGCAGGATCCGTACAACTCGAGCTACGCCTGGGGATACCCATACGTGGCGTCCATATTGGTGCCGATCCCGACGGCACAGCCTGTGCTGGCGGGCGCGCTGGCGGGTAATTCGATCGGCGCGACGGTGTACGCCTGGTATGATCGCTCGCTGTATCTTGAGGGCGGGCTCTACAACACATTCGGTCCGTCGCTGCTGAGTTGGACCGGGAATGCGTATGGACCCGGCCGCACGGCCAACCCAGCGCGCTACCTGCGCGCTGCCTATGAATGGAACTGGAACGGCCGGTCCGCGCATGTCGGCGGCATCTTTTTGCATTCCAACTTCAACCCGGCGATCTCGGCGTTCTCCAGCGATGGTTCGATGGGCCATGACAGCCACACCGATTATGCGCTGGACGGCGGCTACCAGTTCATCGGCGACGGCACGCACATCTTCTCGGTCCTCGGCATTTTCGATCACGAGACACAAAACCTGATCAGATCGTTCAATGCGGGTGCCGCGGCCCAGGCCAACCAGACATTGGATCAGACGCACGTCAGCGGCACCTGCTACTATCGGCAGACCTACGGCATCACGGTGGCGTGGCAGAAGACCTGGGGCACGCGCGATCCGCTGCTCTATGCCCCCGCGCTGGTGAGCGGCAGCGCGAACGGCAAGCCGGACAGCAACGCATTCATCTTCGAAGCGGACTGGGTTCCTTCGGGAGGGCCGATTCCTGGGTGGCGCCGTGGGTGAACCTGAAGCTCGGGGCGCAATACACGCTGTATACGCAGTTCAACGGCGTCGCATCGAACTACGACGGGTTCGGCCGCAACGCCAGCGACAACAACGCGCTGTATGTGTTCGCCTGGATGATCTTCTGAGTGAAGATGGCATCGCTATGGCCGCGGATGCGTGACGAACCAGCAGGCTGAGCGCGCAGGGCGGAGGAGACCATGAAAACATCACACGGCATCGCGTCAGCGGCCGGCGTTGTGATCCTGCTGTCGGCCGCAGGACCGGTCTTGGCCGAAGACAAGGCGTCGGCAGCGGATGCCAATGCGATGCTGGAAGGCGCGATTGGCGCGGTGAAGGCGGACAAGCTCAAGGCGCTGTCGGCATTCAGCCACGGTGCCGAGGGATTCAAGGACCGCGATCTCTATGTATTTTGTGCCCGGACCGACGGCAAGGTCGGCGCGCATATCGATCCCGCACAGATCGGCCGGAACATCAAGGAGCTGTACGACGTTGACGGGGTCGCATTCGGTCAGGAAATGATGGCGATGGCGACAGAGGGACAGATCATCGCGGTCAGCTATATGTGGCCGGAGCCTGGCTCCCACGTGCCGACCGCGAAGATATCGTTTGTGACGCGGGTGGCCGATCAAATGTGCGGCGTTGGTTACTACAAGTGAGCGCCGGCCTTGCCCAGGCCGGACTTCGCCGGGCGAGGCTTGCAGGACCACCGCGTCAGGGACTGCCCTTGGCGCGCATCTGCCGCTGCCGCGTGGTGAAGGCCGCTTCCCAGTCGCGGCCGTCGAACACGCGCGTCGGCCGCATCGTCACCGGATCGTAATCGTCGAGGCAGCGGGCGTTGACGCTGAACTTGTCAGGGTCCGCGCGCGGCACGTAGAACGGGTGCATGCCGCAGGTGGTGCAGAAGGTGTGCTGCGCCGTTCCGGTATTGAACCGGTAATTCGTCATTTCGCCATCGCCCCGCAGAAGCGTGAAATTCGCGGGCGCGACGGTGATATGCAGGATGCCTTTTTTGGCGCAGACCGAGCAGGTGCACTCACCGATCGCCCCTGGCGCGGCCAGATCGGCCTGTATCCGGAACCTGACCCGGCCGCAATGACAGCCGCCTTCGTAGGTTTGCATCGTGCGTGTGCTCCTCTGCGCGCTGCAATGCTACCATGTGTGGCTTGGAGCGGTCACGCGGGGGGGGGCCGATGCGGTTGGGCCCGGCTTGGAATGTTGGCTGTTGGGCCGCGTACGTGTGCGATAGCGCGGCGGGACGCGCTGCCGCCCGGATCCAAGCGTCCGGGGCCAAGGCTTTCCGTCCCTATCCGGTTACGCGGCGGCTTTGGCTTCGCGCCGGCGGGCGTGCAGGATGAATTCGGTGTAGCCGTTTGGCTGTGCGCGTCCCTTGAAGATCAGGTCGCAGGCGGCGGCGAAGGCGACGCCATCGAAGTCGGGTGCCATCGGTTTGTAAATCGGATCGCCGGCGTTCTGCCGGTCTACCACCGCGGCCATGCGCCGCAACGTTGCCATCACCTGCGTTTGTGTCGTGACGCCCTGATGCAGCCAGTTGGCTATGTGCTGGGATGAGATGCGCAGGGTTGCGCGATCCTCCATCAGGCCGACGTCGTGGATGTCGGGCACCTTGGAGCAGCCGACGCCCTGGTCGATCCAGCGCACCACGTAGCCCAGGATGCCCTGGCAGTTGTTGTCGAGCTCCTGCTGGATGTCGTCTTGCGACCAGTTCGGCCGATCCGCCAGCGGAATGGTCAGCAGGTCGGCGAGTGCCGGCCGCGCGCGATCGGCCAGCGCGGTCTGACGCGCGGCGACATCGACCACGTGATAGTGCAGCGCGTGCAGCGTCGCGGCGGTGGGCGAGGGGACCCAGGCGGTGTTGGCGCCGGCCTGCGGGTGGCCGATCTTTTGCGTCAGCATCTCCGCCATCCGGTCGGGCGCCGCCCACATGCCCTTGCCGATCTGCGCCTTGCCGCGCAGGCCGCACTGCAGCCCGATATCGACGTTCTGGTCTTCGTATGCCTTGATCCAGGCGGTGCCGCGCATGTCATTCTTGCGGATCATCGGGCCGGCCTCGATCGAGCTGTGGATCTCGTCGCCGGTGCGATCGAGGAAGCCGGTGTTGATGAAGGCGACGCGATCTTTGGCCGCTGCGATGCAGGCCTTGAGGTTGGCCGAGGTGCGCCGCTCCTCGTCCATGATGCCCATCTTCAGCCTGTTGGGCGCCAGGCCGAGTATGGCCTCGACGCGGCTGAACAGCGTGTCGGTGAAAGCGACCTCCGCGGGTCCGTGCAGCTTCGGCTTGACGATGTAGACCGAGCCGGCGCGGGAGTTGCGCAATGGTCCATCGCTGCGTAGGTCATGCATCGCGATCAGCGAGGTGACCGCGGCGTCCAGGATGCCCTCGGGGATTTCTTGCCCGTCGGCGTCGAGCACCGCGTCGGTATACATATGCAGACCGACGTTGCGGATCAGCATCAGGCTGCGCCCGGGAAGTGTCAGGGTGCCCCCATCGGGCGCGGTATAGACGCGGTCGGTGTGCAGCCGGCGGGTGAGCTTCTTGCCGGCCTTCTGGAAGGTCTCGACCAGCGTGCCCCGCATCAGGCCGAGCCAGTTGCGATAGGCGTCGACCTTGTCGGCGGCATCGACCGCGGCGATGGAGTCCTCGCAATCCTGGATGGTTGTCACGGCCGCTTCCAGCACCACGTCGGCGATGCCGGCGGGATCGTCGCGGCCGATCCGATGGGCGCGGTCGATCCGCAGCTCAATGTGCAGGTTGTGGTGGCGGAACAGGATCGCCGACAGCGCGGTGGCATCGCCGCGATAGCCGACGAACGCCGCCGGTTGCGCCAGCGCGGTGGGCGCGCCGCCGCGCAGCGCCACCATCAGCCGGTCATCGACAAGGTAGTAGGATACCGCATCGGCGTGGCTGCCGGCGGCCAGCGGCACCGCCTGGTCGAGAAACTCGCGCGCCCGCGCGATCACCAGCGCGGCGCGGCGTTTGTTGAAGCTTCGCCCGGGGGCGGCGTCGCCCTGCTGCGGGATCGCGTCGGTGCCGTAGAGCGCATCATACAGGCTGCCCCAGCGCGCATTGGCGGCGTTCAGCGCGTAGCGGGCGTTGGTCACGGGAACCACGAGTTGCGGCCCGGCGATCGAGGCGATCTCGGGGTCGACATTGGCGGTGCCGACGGTGACATGATCCGGCTCGGCGACCAGATAACCGATATCGCGCAGGAACGCCTGGTAGGCGGCCTGATCGATGGGCCGGCCGCGGCGGGCAAGGTGCCAGGCGTCGATTGCCAACTGCATTTCGTCGCGTTCCGCCAGCAATGTCTTGTTGCGCGGGGCGAGGTCGCGCACCAGGGCGGCGAGCCCGGTCCAGAACGCGGCTGGGTCGATGCCGGTGCCGGGGATTGCCTCGGTGGTGATGAAGTCGTGCAGCACCCGGGCGATCCGCAATCCGCCCACCGGAACGCGATCTGTCCGCAAGCTGGTCTCGACCTGATCCATCCGCCTGACCTCCCTGACCTTTGCCGCAATGCAGCATAGAACCATTGCCGCGGTGCAGCATATGGGTATTGCTGCGGCGCAGCGCAGGGTGACTGCTGCGGTGCAGCATTGCGCGGAGGTCGGGTTGAGTGCTGTCTGATGGGATCCGCGCCACGCCACAGCCGCCCAGCGCTTTCAGCAGGCCGCGAGGACCAGGGGTGCGATCCGGGGGGTTACCGCGAGCTCGGTGCGGCGCTACACTGAGCGTTCCGCCGTGCCGCGCAATCGTATGCGGCCGCATCGCCTAGCAAGAGGCTCCCATGACCCCACCGCTCGCCAACTCCGCCGCCGCGCGTGACATCGCCAATGTGCTGCACCCCTACACCGACCTGAAGACGCACCTGGAAGTCGGTCCCGTGGTGATCTCGCGCGGCAAGGGCGTGCGGGTCTGGGATGATTCGGGGAAAGACTACATCGAGAGCATCGCCGGCCTGTGGTGTGCCTCGCTCGGTTTCGACAACGAGCGGCTGGTGCAGGCGGCGGTGACGCAGATGCGCAAGCTGCCCTTCTACCATGCGTTCACCGCCAAGTCGCACGAGCCGGTGATCGACCTGGCGGAGATGCTGATCGCTCGGGCACCAGTGCCGATGAGCAAGGTGTTCTTCGCCAACTCGGGGTCCGAGGCGAACGACAGCGCGATCAAGATGATCTGGTATTTCAACAACGCGCTGGGCCGCGAAAAGAAGAAGAAGATCATCGGCCGCATCAAGGGCTATCACGGCATCACGCTGGCGGCGGCGTCGCTGACCGGGCTGCCGGCCAACCACCGCAGCTTCGACGTGCCGCTGCCCGGCTTCGTGCACACGATGACCCCGCATTTCTATCATGGCGCGCTGCCAGGGGAGACCGAGGACCAGTTCGCTACTCGCTGCGCCGATGAGCTGGAAAAACTGATCCTGGCGGAAGGCCCGGACACCGTCGCCGCGATGTGGGCCGAGCCGATCATGGGCGCCGGCGGCGTGATCCTGCCGCCGCGCGGCTACTTCGAGAAGATCCAGGCGGTGCTGAGGAAATACGACGTGCTGTTCGTCGCCGATGAGGTGATCTGCGGCTTCTGGCGCACCGGCAACTACTGGGGCAGCCAGACGCTGGGCCTGACGCCCGACATCCTGACCTGCGCCAAGGCGCTGTCGTCGTCGTATTTGCCGATCAGTGCGGTGATGGTGAACGACCGGGTGTTCCAGGCGCTGTCCGACGAGAGCAACAAGATCGGCACGTTCGGCCACGGCTTCACCTATTCCGGCCATCCGGTGCCGGCGGCGGTGGCGATCGAAACGCTGAAAATCTACGACGAAACGGATATCGGCGGGCATGTCCGCGAGGTCGGCCCGCATTTGCAGGCGGAACTGCGGCGCAGGTTCGCCGGGCATGAGTTGGTGGGCGAGGTGCGTGGGGTTGGCCTGATCGCGGCGGTGGAGCTGGTGGCAGACAAGGCGGCGCACAAGAACTTCGAGCCGGCCGCGAAGGTTGGTCCACGCCTGGTGAAGCTGATGGAGGAGCACGGTGTGATCGGACGCACCGTGGTCAACGACGCGCTGTGTTTCAGCCCGCCGTTGATCATCAGCAAGGCGGAGATCGACGAGATGCTCGATCGGACTGAGAAGGCCCTGGATGAGCTGACGGTGCAGTTGCGGCGGGAGCGGATCGCAGTGGTTGGGTGAAGTGCGCTTTGGGGTGAGTGGGCGTTTGGGCCCGGCATGAAAAACTGACGCGGCAGCGCGCCGGGTGTGGGTGCCGGACGGGGGGCTGGGGTCCCCGGAGCGCGCGAGCCTGCTGCTATCGCGCGCGGCTCACGGTGTAGTCGGCCACGTCGGCAAGCGCGCGGCGGAACGGGCTGTCCGGGAACACCCCCAGCGCCGCCTTGGCCGCGCCCGCGAAGCGCGTCGCGCGCGAGAGAGTGGTCGCGATGGCCCCATGGCGTGCGATCAAAGCCATCGCGTGGTCGAGATCGGCCGGGTTCTGGTCACTGTGCTCGATCGTGCGCTGCCAGAACGCCTGGTCGGCGGCGTCGCCGGCCTGGTAGGCGGCCAGC
>DASRQX010000226.1:0-8175 GCA_035696165.1 Acetobacteraceae bacterium
CGTCCTGCACCCGGTCGCCCACCTTTACCAGCGGGCGCTGGTTGATGCAGGTCGACTGGTTCGAGCGCATGAACTTGCGCAGCCGATAGATGTCGACGCCCTTGGTGGTGCTGTCCTCGTTCGTCGCGCGCACCACGATGCGCGCGCCGTCGATCTGATCGACAATGCCTTCGCGCCGCGCAACAATGGTCGCGCCGGAGTCACGCGCCACCGCTTCCTCCATTCCGGTGCCCACCAGCGGAGCGTCGGCCTGGATCAGCGGCACCGCCTGGCGCTGCATGTTCGACCCCATTAGCGCGCGGTTGGCGTCGTCGTTCTCCAGGAACGGAATCAGCGCCGCCGCCACCGAGACAAGCTGTTTCGGCGAGACGTCGATCGCGGTCACGTCGGTCGGCTTGACCAGCCGGAAATCGCCCTGCCGGCGCACCGAGACTAGGTCCTGCGTGAACTTGCCGTCCCCATCCATCGGCGCGTCAGCCTGGGCGACGACAAGCTTTTCTTCCTCCATCGCGGAGAGGTAGCGCGGCTCCTTCTGTACCACGCCGTCCTTCACCAGCATGTACGGCGTCTCGATGAAGCCGTACTTGTTGACCTTGGCGTAAGTGGCCAGCGAGTTGATCAGGCCGATGTTCGGGCCTTCCGGCGTCTCGATCGGGCAGATCCGGCCGTAATGCGTCGGGTGCACGTCGCGCACCTCGAAACCGGCACGTTCACGCGTCAGCCCGCCCGGGCCAAGCGCGGACAGGCGCCGCTTGTGCGTCACCTCGCTCAGCGGATTGGTCTGGTCCATGAACTGGCTGAGCTGGCTGGAGCCGAAGAACTCCCGCACCGCCGCCGCCGCCGGCTTGGCGTTGATCAGGTCGTGCGGCATCACCGTGTCGATGTCGACCGAGCCCATGCGCTCGCGAATGGCGCGCTCCATGCGCAGCAGGCCGATCCGGTACTGGTTCTCCATCAACTCGCCGACGGAGCGGACGCGCCGGTTGCCGAGGTTGTCGATGTCGTCGATCTGGCCCCGCCCGTCCTTCAGGTCGCACAGCGTCTTGATCGTTAGCAGCAGGTCTTCCTTGCGCAGGATTCGCACCGTGTCGGACACCTGGTCGCTGGTGATGCCGAGGCGCATGTTCATCTTCACCCGGCCGACCGCGGACAGGTCGTAGCGGTCGCCGTCGAAGAACAGGCCGCGGAACAGCGCCTCAGCCGTCTCCGGCGTCGGCGGCTCGCCCGGCCGCATCACGCGGTAGATGTCGATCAGCGCACTGTCGCGGTCGGTGTTCTTGTCCACCGCCAGCGTGTTGCGTATCCACGGGCCGTTCTGCTGGTCAATCGCCAGCGTCGGCAGCCGGACGAACCCGGCATCCTCGATCGCGGTGAGCTTCGGCTCGGTCAGTTCCTCGCCGGCCTCGGCGAAGATCTCGCCGGTCTCGGCGTTGACGATGTCCTCGGCGACGCAGCGGCCGAGCAGGTCGGCACGGCCGACCAGCACTTCCTTGGTCTTCTCGGCAATCTTGCGGGCCTGCCGCGCAGTCAGCTTGGCCTCGGCGTCGGCCACCACCTCGCCGGTCTCGGCATCGATCAGCGGCTCCAGCAGCTTCACGCCGCGGAACGCGTCCGGGTTGAAGGGGCGGGCCCAGCCTTTCGCGGTACGGTCGAACACCACCTGGCCGTAGAACCGCGCCAGGATTTCCTCGGCGTCCATGCCGCGGATCTCGTGCAGCTCCATCTGCTCGCTCTTGACCACGCGGGCGGCGCGCAGCGCCTCGGTCGTGACGCCGTCAAGCGCATACAGCAGCGTCGTGACCGGCAGCTTCCGCTTGCGGTCGATGCGAACGTAGACAAGGTCCTTGCTGTCGAACTCGAAATCCAGCCACGAGCCGCGATAGGGGATCACCCGCGCCGCGAACAGGTATTTCCCGGACGAGTGCGTCTTGCCCTTGTCGTGGTCGAAAAACACGCCGGGCGAGCGGTGCATCTGACTGACGATAACCCGCTCGGTGCCGTTGATGATGAATGTGCCGTTGTCCGTCATCAGGGGCATATCGCCCATGTAGACGGGCTGCTCCTTGATGTCGCGGATCGAACGGGCCCCGGTGTCCTCGTCCACATCCCACACGATCAGGCGCAGAATGACCTTCAGCGGCGCGGCGAAGGTCATGCCGCGCTGGATGCATTCCTCGACGTCGTATTTCGGCTCCTCGAGCTCGTAGGACACGAATTCAAGGCGGCCGCGGCCGGCGAAGTCGTCGATCGGGAAAACCGACTTGAACACCTCCTGCAGGCCGGCATGCAGCCGGCTATCGGGGGCGACGTTCATCTGCAGGAACCCCTCGTAGCTGGAGCGCTGCACGTCGATGAGGTTCGGCATCGGCGTCACCTCGGGGATACGCCCGAAGCTGCGGCGAATGCGCTTGCGCGCGGTAAACGATTGGGAAATCGCGTTCATCGACTGTCCTGACACCCTGCCGTCGTGTTGGTCGTTTGTAAGCAAGTCTGGTCTATGCAAAGCTCGTCTACGCAAGGCTCGTTTGTATCTGTATTAAGTCCCGTGCATCCGAGTCCGTCGTACGCAAGCCCCTCGCATGCAAGTCTGGGGCCTCACCGAAAATCCGGCCACCCGGCTCGCTTCATGCGTCAGACGCATGCCAGCAAATGCGCTCCGTCCGCCGAAAACGGGTACGCGGACGAGAATCGGCTGATTCTCGCCCGCTCCAGTTCGTGCCGGACATGCGCTCCCGGGGGAGCCCGCGTCGGGAATGTGTTCGAGCCGTCTCGTTACCTGACCTCGCCGTCACTTCACCTCAACCGCGGCGCCCGCATCCTCAAGCATCTTGCGGATCTTGGCGGCCTCGTCCTTGTTGACGCCTTCCTTCACCGCCTTGGGCGCGCCCTCAACCAGATCCTTGGCCTCTTTCAGGCCAAGTCCAGTGATGGTACGCACCTCCTTGATAACGTTGATCTTCTTGTCGCCAGCCTTGGTCAGCATGACGGTAAATTCGGTCTGCTCCTCGACCGGGGCCGCCGCGGCCGCGGCAGCCGGTGCAGCGGCAGCCGCGACCGGCGCGGCGGCAGAGACGCCCCACTTCTCCTCTAGCAGCTTTGAGAGCTCCGCAGCCTCGATGACGGTGAGGCTGGACAGCTCGTCCACCAGCTTCTGTAGATCAGCCATGTTCGTGTGTCCTCTAATCTAGACTTCGGTTGGTTCCTTGCAAGCCGGAATTACCGGCCGGCGGTTCAGGCATGTGTGCAGGGGATCGCTCAGGCCGCCTCCGGCAGCGCTTCCAGCACCTCATCGCGCTTGGCATAAGCCCCGAAGACCCGCGCAAGCTGGCCAGCCGGGGCCTGCAGCACGCCGGCGAGCCTGGTGGCCGGGGTGTTCAGCATCCCCAGCAATCCGGCGCGCAGCGTCTCCAGGCTCGGCAGCTCGGCCAGCGCCTTGATCCCAGATACGTCGAGCATCTGGGTTCCAAGCGCACCGCCGATCAGCACCAGCTTCTCGTTGGTCTTGGCGAACTCAACAGCCGCCTTCGCCACTGCCACCGGGTCCTTCGACCACGCGAGCGCGGTCGGTCCCTTCAGCATCGGCTTGAGGCCGTTGAACCGGGTCCCTTCCAAGGCGAGGTGGGCCAGACGGTTCTTTGCGATCTTGAAGGTCGCGCCCGCGTCTCGCATGCGCCGGCGCAGAACGGTCGCCTCGGCCACGGTCAGTCCCTGGTTCTGGGTGACCACGACCATTGAGACATCCGCCAGCGCGGCAACGAGTCCGGCAACGAACTCCCGCTTTTCCGTACGGTCCAAGTCTCGTCTCCGTTGATGGCGGCACAACGCATTGCAGCGCCGCCAGTGGCCTGACGCGTGTGGACCGCGTCGGGCCGGGTTGCCCATGGACCGCACCAGGCGACCCCCGGGGCAGCGCCCAGAGGCGGGACCGGTACGGTCCGGTTCGCCTGTCCTTTGGGACCAAGCAGGATCCCCAGCCGGAACCGCCAATTGCCTAGACCCCGGATGATTCCGGGCGGACCCTCGGGACAGGCCCGAGGGCAAGGCCGCTGGCTTCCCCGTCTACCGCGCGCGGGCCTTGCGACCCTTTGAGATGCCCCGGGATGATCCGGAACGGTCACGTGCGGTCTCGGACAGGTTCGGAAGCAGGTCCCCGGGGTCAAGTCCGGGAACAAACCCCTGCCCGCCTGCCCCAGCCTTCACTGGTGCAGGCGTATCTCGTGTCTTCAGGCTCCCAGCGTGCTGATGTCCACCCGGATGCCCGGGCCCATCGTCGAGCTGAGGGACGCCTTCTTCAGATAAGTACCCTTGGCGCCGGCCGGCTTCGCCTTCTGGATCGCATCGGCCAATGCCTTGGCATTCTCGATCAGCTTGGCCTCGTCGAAGCTCACTTTGCCGATGCCGGCGTGGATAATGCCGGCTTTCTCGGCGCGGTACTCCACCTGGCCGGCCTTGGCGGCGCTGACGGCGCCCTTTACGTCCATCGTCACGGTGCCGAGACGGGGGTTCGGCATCAGCCCGCGTGGGCCGAGAATCTTACCCAGCCGGCCGACCACGCCCATCATGTCGGGGGTCGCGATACAGCGATCGAAATTGATCTCGCCGGCCTGGATCTTCTCCGCCAGGTCCTCGGCGCCCACCACGTCGGCGCCTGCCGCCTGCGCCTCCTCGGCCTTGGGACCGCGGGCAAACACGCCGATCCGCACCGTCTTGCCAGTGCCGTTGGGCAGGCTGGTCAGGCCGCGCACCATCTGGTCGGCGTGGCGCGGGTCGATGCCCAGGTTCATCGACATCTCGACCGTTTCGTCGAATTTCGCCTTGGAGGTCTGCTTCACCAGCTTGATCGCGTCCTCCAGCGAATAGGATTTGGTCGCGTCGATCGCCGCCTTGGCCCCGGCCAGCCGCTTGTTCTTGGCCATCGAGTCAGCCCTCCACCACGGACAGGCCCATGGCACGGGCGGACCCCGCCAGCATGCGCACCGCGCCTTCGACGTCGTTGGCGTTCATGTCCTTCATCTTGACCGCCGCGATTTCGCGCAACTGCGTCATCGTCACCCTGCCGATCGGCGCGCCCTTGCCCGGCGCGGTGGTGCCCTTCTCAATCCCCGCCGCCTTCTTGAGGAAATAGGTGTTGGGCGGCGTCTTGGTGATGAAGCTGAAGCTGCGGTCGCCGAACGCGGTGATCACCACGGGAACTGGCATGCCGGGTTCCATGTTCTGGGTGACCGCGTTGAATTCCTTGCAGAAGGCCATTATGTTCAGGCCGCGCTGGCCGAGTGCCGGCCCGACCGGTGGTGACGGGTTGGCCTTGCCGGCCGGTATTTGTAACTTGATGTAGCCGACGATCTTCTTCGCCATGATCCCTGGTCCAGTGCGTACGCTAAGGGACCGCGGTGCAAACGACGCAAGCCGCCGGTAGTCCGGCGGTGGGCGTCTCCCGCGTTCCGTATGGAGGCGGGGCGTTTACGCGATGCGGGCGGGCGAGTCCAGGGGGGTTTTCGCGGCACGCTCGCGACGGCCGCCGGTGTCACCAGGAAGCCGCGGGTTCTGGCGACGGTGTCGCAGGACCGGCAAGCACATCAGGGCGGGGCGACGGCTAGACCGTCCGGGTGAAACGCTCGCAACCCTCCTGAAACCGTGCGAAGTCACCTTGCCTTTCCCGGTTGTCCTCCGGGCTGCGCGGTTGGGTGGGTGACTAGGACTACTCCACTCGGACGCCCACCAGCGGCGCTCCGATGGAATTCAAACCCAGCGCTCGGTTAATTTCAGCCGAGGGCCATGGTCCTATCGGATAAATCTCGTTTCCGATATCGACCCGCACCGATCGAGCGCAGGCGACGGTCTACTCCCGCTTCCGCCGGCGGCCGTTGCGCATCGACCTGCGATGACGCATTGGCCCCAGAACTGGCGTCCCAAACCCGGTCGCCGCATCAGAACGCGCCGGCGATACCGGCGTAGAGGCCGACCCCGGACACGGCAATGAACGCGACGGCTACCACCGCGGCGTATGTGCCCCGCAGCCGCAACGGCTCCGGCAGGGCAGTGCGGGCGAGGCGGTACAGAAAGCTGAGAACCAGCGGCAGCAGCAGCGCGTTCAGCACACCGGCGGTGATCGAGAGGCTGACCGGGTTGATCCCCGACGTGACCACTGCGCCGCCAGCCACCAGCATCAGCGTCAGCGACCCGTAGAACCATGGCGCCTGCCTCGGGTGGTGCTCCAGCGAGTGCTTCACGCCCAGCACTTCTCCAGCGGTCCAGGCAAGCGTCAGGCAGACCACAATGGTGGCGACCAGCGCGCCGCCGGATAGCCCAAGGATGAAGACGGCCCGGCCGATTCCGGCGCCCAGCGTCGCGGTGAACGCGGTTTCGATCTGCGGCACCGTGTCCAGCTTCGCGCCTGTGCCGAGCGTCGCGCCAGCCGCGAGCAGCAATGCCGACGTGATCGTCTGACAGAGCACCACGGCCGCCAGCGTTTCCACCCGCGCACCTCTGATATACTTTGGGCCAAGCCCTTTGTCGACGCTGGCCGACTGCTGATACAGCAGCACCCAGGGGATGACGCTGGTGCCGAGGTTGGCCGCGAGCAGATACAGATACCCGGAGTCACTCAAGGGCAATTCCCCGGCCTGCTGCAGGATCGGCGCGAACCCCGGCTCCGCGCGCCAGGCCATGACCAGGAAGGCGAGCTCGAACAGGCCAAAAAACAGGGCGACGCGCTCGACCGAGCGGTAGGAGCCGGTGACCACCATCAGGATCAGGCCGCCGACGATGCCAACCATGGCGACCGGCACGGGCAGGCCGAATGCCTGGGCGGCGCCCGCCAGACCGCTCATCTCGCTAACCAAGGCCCCGAAGCAGCTGATGCAGAGGGCGATCAGCAACAGGGCGGCTTGCACGCGGCCGAAGTGCCGCAAGACCAGCTCGGCGGCGCCCTGTCGCGCGCCAAGCCCAAGGCGCAGCGCCAGCTCCTGGGCCATGAACATGAACGGGATCAGCAGCAGGTTCGGCAGCAGCAGGCGGTAGCCCCATCGCGCGCCGCTCTGCGCGACAGTGATGA
Source organism: Acetobacteraceae bacterium (assembly GCA_035696165.1). GTDB lineage: Bacteria > Pseudomonadota > Alphaproteobacteria > Acetobacterales > Acetobacteraceae > Palsa-883. The sequence goes on from DASRQX010000226.1 coordinate 7,055, forward strand.
CGCTGCCCGCGTCGGTGTCCGCGAGCATGGCGACCAGGCCGGGTCCGGCGGCGAATGCCAGATGGCGCCACCGCAAGCGCCGCGCGACCGCCGCGCAGCGTTCGCCGGCCGGGGTGGGCGTGCTGTCGCGATCGTCCGGGACGGGCGTGCTGTCACGATCGTCAGCCATCGAGGTCCCCGCTCCTGCGACGCATGGGTGCCGTCGAGATAGCGCGTAACCCCGGTGCAGCGCAGCGGCTGTGTATGCGAGACCACAAATCCTGGCCGTTACGGGCTGGCGGACGACAGCAAGGCGGTCCCGGTCGTCCCGACCGTTGGTGTGGCTGGGATTATGCCGGGTTGTTACCGTTCCAGACCGGTCCGTACCCGACCGAACCCCTGGATCGCTAACGATATGCCTGTTCGCCTGTGGCGTCTCGGTTCCATGTCGATGACCAGCGGTTCTCAATGCGAGTGAGTAGCGTTCTGAGTCTGCCCGGGCGGTGTGGCCGAGCGGTGCCGACCAGAGGCGAGTTGTGCTTGGACTGAGTGCAATCTGCCACATGTTGTAGACAAATGGATGCCCACCCCAACATGCTGGCATTTTTTCTTGCATCGGGACTCGGGCCTTGATTCCCCATCGACGTGAGTATCGTCGGGGAATTGATTGCCGAGTTGGGTTCGGTCTGCGCCGATCTGCCGGACCAGCGCAAGACACCGCCGCGTGACAGCGAGTACGCGATGGCCGACATCGGCCTCTCGGCCTTCTCGCTGTTCTTCATGGGAAGCCCGTCATTTTTGGCGCATCAACGGGCGCTGGCCCGCGGCGAGGGCCGGTCGAACTGCCAAATCCTGCTCGGCATGGCGGCCATTCCCTCCGACAATTATATCCGTCTGATGCTGGACGGCGCCTCGCCCGCCGCGTTCGGTACCCTCTTCATGCGGGCGATCGGGAAAGCCGGGCCGCTGACACGCTTCCATGGCGTCGATGGGCGGGTGCGCATCGCGCTCGACGGCACCGAGTATTTCTGCTCGCGCAAGATCAGTTGTCCGCAGTGCTCGACCCGACGCCGATCCGATGGCGGTGTGGAACACTTCCACGCCTTCCTGGGCGCCACTCTGGTGGCGCCGGGCCATCACCA
>DASRQX010000227.1:0-22180 GCA_035696165.1 Acetobacteraceae bacterium
TTTCAGCCTCAATTTTGAAAGCCGCCAGCGCCATCAAGCCTGTCTTTTCCGCAGGCTCAACCAGTAGGTCGAGGTCGCTTTCGTCCGTGTCCTCGCCGCTCAAAACCGATCCGAAGACGCGCGCGCCCAATAAGCCATGACGGCTTACAAGCTTTCGCAACTCTGCGCGGTGCGCGTCAAGGGCTTCGGATGGTTTCATGCGGGCATTGTAGCACAAGGCAACGGGCCGTGAAACCGTTGCGTTAATGTTGAATTATGGATGATCGGGCAATCTCAATTCTGTCGGCTGCCATATCGTCCGAGGGCGCGAGTTAGCATCGCCTGACTGCCGACAATCACGATCTCGGTGTCATCCGAGATTTGGCTGGCTTCCCGGATGATATGTTCGAGTTGAATACGATTCGTAGATGGCTCGGCGCTCGGCTTCCGTCAAAATGCCCGCGAACGGGCTGGTCTGGCGAAGCCGGGTTGCTCGTTCGGAGCGTTCCGCGAGAAATTGCACGACCTGATTGACGGAGCCGCTAAGAATCTTTTCGCACTCCGCAAGCGCCAAGGATTGCCGCGACCATGTGGTCGCGACGCTGTTCGGTCAGGTCACGATGAAGCTGCCCCGATTTCGCTGTGCCAGGTGCGGCGGGATCGAGACTGGTATTAAGTGGCCATCGACATTGTCGATGACACCGGAACTGGACCGGCTCCGGGCTCACCTCTCGGCCTTGATGACCTAACGGGTTGCCGCTGACCTCCTGGAGCAGATGTTTCCGATCGACGGTGGAACGGACCCGGAGACGTTGCGCCGCCATCCCCTGAGGGTCGGCGAAGCCATCGCGGATCGTGCCGCGATCAGGCCGGAAACATCTGCGCCGGCGATCACGGTCACCCTGGATTAAACCTTCATCCGGAGTTGTTAGGACGGGGAGCGTCATCTGAAGGTGCGGGTTGGCAACGTCGAAACTAAATCCGGTGCACGACAGGTTTTCGGTGCCATCGCGAAAGCCGATACGGACATCAAGGTACTGATCCGCCGGAGCCTCGACGCCATCGGCCGATCGGAAGGCGCGGAATTGACGGCCTTCACCGATGGATGTCCTGGACTTCGACGCGTTCTCGCCAATGCCGAAGTCGCCGAAACGCCAATTCTCGACTGGTTTCATATCGGAATGAGGCTTGAACATCTTAAGCAAATCGCCGGCGCGCTGACGACCGGCAATCCGGCGCGAGTGGCGGCGAAGGCTGTGATCGGCACCGAAGTCGAGCGACTGCGTTGGCGGATCTGGAATGGCAAAGCGAAAAATGCGCGGGAAAGTATCATTCGCATCCGCGCGGTCATGCATCATTTCCGGGGCGAGCCGGGTAGCCGAAAGTCCGTCGCACCGTCACGAACATTGTGAACCGCCTTGCATACTCTGGATGGCTATCTGACCGGCCAGAGCGCCTGGCTTGTGAATTACGCCGAGCGTCACCGCGCGGGCTCGCGCGTGGGAACCGCGATAACCGAAGGGACGGTTAATTTTCTGGTGAACCGTCGGATGAACAAATCTCAGCAGATGCGGTGGTCACGACGCGGCGCGGACCTCCTGCTTCAGGTTCGTTGCGCCGTCTACAATGGCACGCTCGGTTTCGACCTCGGACAGAAGTTTTATCCAGCGAACGACGTATCCCCGCCAACCGCGGTTGCCGCTTGACCCCAGTTTCGCGGCGGTCCCCACAGCTTCGCGGTCACTGGGCCTCGTTGTTGATCTCCGCGGTGAAGAATTCCAGCACGCCCTACGCCGCCTTCTGCGTCGGTATGAAAAGCGCCGGCGGCTAAGCCGTTCACGACTCGTTCGACGTTAGCGTCGGAGACCGTCCAAAACCTGGGGGTCTGTCGGGCGGCGGTCTGGGAGGCAGATTGGGCGACGCGAAGCGAGAGCGGGAAAATTACGGGCGCTACGACTTGCCTGCTTTGTTCTCCCCCAGGTTTTGGACGGTCTCCACATAGTCCACCGGACATGGTTGCTGAGACCCTCAATCTCGATCCGGCCGTCATCGCGCAGTTTCCCAGGAACCGGCCCGCTGTCGTTCCTATCTTGCCGCGTCAATCTCGCCTGGTCCGGGTACGCCGTCCTGCAGCCAAGCGAGGCTAAGGATGAAGGTCATGACGTTTCCCCCAAAGACACTCAAATTCCTGGCACTAATCGGTATGCTGGCGATCCTCGGGGGCATTGATGCAGCCGCTTTTTCTTCGGCGGATTCTATAGCGTCGCGGCCAATAATCCGAATCCCGCTCTCGTCAGCTGGGCGCTCATACAGGTGCGCAAGGCCTCGATCACGTTGCACGCAACGGATCAACCGCCGGGGCCGCGTGACGATCCGGCTCTGGTGCAGGCAGGCGCGCGCGCCTACTCCCAGCTCGGCTGCATCGATTGTCACGGCGGTCGCCCAGGCTGCGGGCGGCTGCGTCGATATGGTACTGTCAAAACATTGACGGTGTGACGAGGTGTTTGTGCGCTTGCCGGACGGAGTGCGAGATGACCCCAGCCCCAATCCGTCAGGTGATTACGCGCGGGCGACGGACGGATCTCGGGCGTCCGGTTGCCAGCATCCGGTTCAGGACCGCCACGCCAATTGCACCTTCATTCTGCTGGGCTGCGAAGCCGCGTGCCCGCAACCGAGGTCCGATCAGCGTCTTGTAGCGACCTATCGTCGTTTCGATCAGCGGACGTTGGCCATAGCCGGTCGTCGCCTGCAAGGCCAGTCGCCCGCGGTCGGTTATCATCGCCAAATGCCGATCAGGCTGTATGGGCGGAGTTGGTTCGGTGCTTGGTACAGCGGTCGAGCGCGGTGGGATCACCACCTTTGATGCCATCGCCGTACGCCGCGATCGTCTGGTAGGTGGGGTGCCGTCATACGCGCCGTCGGTTGTCACCCGGGTGATCGGACCGTCAATTTGATCAACCAGAGGGGCGACGTGGGATCGATCGCCGGCGTCCTGATCCGTCAGGGTCTACGCCACGATCATTCCGCTGTCAGCATAGACCGCCAGATGCAGTTTGCGCCATTTCCGGCGCGACTTCGCGCCATGCTTCGCCTCCAGCCATTGGCCCGCCCCGTCGACCTGCAATCCAGTACTGTCGATCAGCACGTGCAGTGGGTCGTGCGGCACCTGCGCCGGCTGGATCACCGGCAACTTGACCGCGCGACGGCTGACCGTGGTGTGATCAGGCGCTGAAATCGTCAGCTTCATCAACGTGAGGACCGATGCCAGCAGGCCCTCGGTCTGTCGTAACGGCAGCTTGAACGCCGTGCGCGGCATCAGGCTGGCCTGCATGGCCCCGTCCGAGTAGCGAGGCTGGCCGCCCGGTCCGCAGGTCTGCCAACATTCCAGCGCTGTGTCCTCGATCCACAAAGTCAGGCTGCCGCGCCGACGCAGTCCCGCCTCGTATTCTGGCCAGTTCTGCACCTTGAACGACATCTTCGGAATGTGGTGGCGGCGATCGGCATTGTGTTTGTGCGGCATGGGGTGGCCAGGACGGGGACGTGGGGCGGCATCCTTACCGGCTGTCGGATTGACGAAGTGCAGCACCGTCCTGCCACGGCATACACACGCCTCGCTTTGCGACATTTCGATGTGCGGTGACAGTCCGCAGGTGGCCAGCCCGCGCGTGACACGCGGCATATCGACATAGTTGGCACCGCTGCGTGCGTGACAGGTCGCCGTGATGAAGCCATCGTCCTGTATTGGAACCGTTGCCTCCACGTGGATTTCCTCCGTGCCGCGGATTGACTGCGATCCGTCTATTTGCCTATAGAAATCGTGCGATCCACCGGGTGCGGCAAAGGGAAGCAGGATGATCGTCCGTGATCTCGTCTGCGCCACCGGGCGCGCTGGTTATTTCAACAAGGACCTCGCTGCGATCAAGCGCAACCCGTTGGCTGACGGCTTCGCCTATCACGGCGCTGCCGTCAGCCCCGGCTTCCGCCAGATCATCCAGCCCGGTGAGGCGGTTTCGGTGATGCTGGTGCTGGAAGACGGTCAGGTGGCGATCGGCGATTGCGTCGATGTCATTCTCGCCGGCATCGCCGGGCGCGATGCGGTGTTTCAGGCCGCCGATCATCTGCCGCTGTTGCTGGGCGCGATCCGCGATCAGCTGCTCGGCCGCGACATCACCCGCTTCATTCCGCTGGCACAGCAGATCGAGCAGTACCGGCATCGCGGCCAGCCCCTGCATACTGCCTTGCGCTATGGGCTGAGCCAGGCGCTGCTGCGCGCCACGGCGCTGGCCAACCATGTCACCATGACCGAAATCATCGCCTCCGAATATGGCTGTGCATTGCCGACCCGGCCGGTGCCGATGCTGGCCTCCTGTATCACTCACGACTACGACCAGATCGACCGCATGATCATGAAGCAGCTGGAGCTGCTGCCGCATTCTTCCTTCCACATCCCGGAGCGCGATCTGGGACGGCAGGGCGAAAAGCTGCTGGCCTATGGCGAACGCCTCGCACAGCGGGTGCGCACGCTCGGCGGCGGCGAGTACCGGCCGCGGATCCATCTAGATGTCTACGGCACCATCGGCGAACTGTTCGACAAGGACATCCAGGCCATCACGGACTATCTCGGCCGGCTGAAGGCAGCGGTGGCACCGCTCGATCTGCTGGTGGAAACACCCGTTCTGGCGGACTCGCGGCAGGAGCAGATCGAAACGTTCCGGACGCTGCGTCAGGCGCTGCGCCAGGCCGGCCACGCGGTCCTCATCATAGCCGATGAATGGTGCAACACGCTTGACGATATCAGGGAATTCGCCGACGCTGGCGCAACCGACTACGCGCAGGTGAAGATGCCGGATCTCGGCGGTATCGGTAACGCCATTGAGGCGGTTCTATACTGCCGCAAGTCAGGCGTCGGCAGCTATATCGGCGGCAGCGGCAACGAGACTGATCTTTCCGCTCAGGTATCGGCCCATGTCGCGCTAGCGTGCCAGGCCAGTTTCCTGTTGTCGAAGCCGGGCTTTGGCGGCGACGAGGGCGTGATGATCGAAGGAAACGAAATGGCGCGCACGCTCGCGCTGATCGATGCGCGGCCAATCCGTCAGGGCTTGAAGTAAGGGATCGTGTTCGGATCGATGCCCCAGGCTTGTGCCAGATATTTTGAAGCGAGCTTCGCCAGCGTGCCGTCATCCTTCATCGACTGGATGATCTTGTCGAAAGTGGCCTCGTTGGTTGAGCCCTTGGGATAGACGGCACCATAGGTCTCTCCGGTGTTGTATTGGCCCACAACCACGAAAGCGCCGTTCGACTTCGAGGAGTAGCCCAGCATATACGCGGTGTCGTTCGCTGCCGCGTCGATCTGCCCAGCCGCCAGTGCCGCGATCATGCTGGGGACGTTGGGATACACCTGGACCTGCTTGGTCGGCTTGAGCACATCCGTGACGAAGTCGGCGCCCGTCGTGCCCTGATGCACGCCAATGCGCAGGTTCTTGGCACTGGCGCTGTCGACGTTCGTGCCCTTTCGCACGAGAATACCGATATCCGAATTGAAATAGGGCACCGAGAAATCCACCACTTTCTTGCGCGGCTCGGTGATTGACGCCTGGTCCAGCGCCAGGTCGAAATTCTTCGTGTTGCCGCCGATAAGCTGGGTCCAGGAGACGTTGATCACTTGCATCTTATCGAAGCCGGCACGATAGGCGATGATTGCGGCCATGCAGTATTCGTAGCCGTCCTTGATCGTATCGGGCGTATCGCCATTCCACCAGCCCGGAGCGGGCAGGCTGACCTCGACGGTAAGCTGGCCCGGTACCGCAGGGGTGATGTGGAATGATCCCTTCTGCCCGGTCATCTCACAGGTGCCGAACTGCTGCGCACTGGCCGGCCGCGTCGCGCCGAACACCAGCGCTGCCCCCGAAAGCACCAGCATTGCAGCCGTAATCAATCGACTGGTCATCACTTCCTCCCCGTGCAGATGACAAATGCGCGTCACCGCTCGTCTCCTGCCGATCGGAGACTTATGTCTGGACATAATCACTGATTTTCGGCCTGGAGGCAATTGTCACCCCGCCACGGCGCAGACGTACTCTCGGACAAGGACAAATGACGTCGCAATGGCGGCTAGAGGCGTCCAGCCTCGATGATGCGCCGAAGGAAAGCTCGCGTACGCTCCTGCCGGGGCGCGCCGAATATTTCGGCCGGTGGACCTTCCTCAAGCACCACACCGTCGCAGAGGAAGCAAATTTTCGACGCAACCTCGCGCGCGAAACCCATCTCATGGGTTGCCAATAGCAGCGTCATCCCCTCGGCTGCGAGGTCGCGAACGATGTTCAGCACCTCCGCGACGAGTTCGGGGTCCAGCGCGGAGGTGATCTCGTCCAGCAACATCACCCGCGGCCCCATGGCCAGCGCCCGCACGATAGCGACACGCTGCTGCTGGCCGCCGGAAAGTCGGTCGGGGTATTCCTTCGCCTTGTGCTCAAGCCCGATCCGCGTCAGCAGCGCCATTGCGCCCGCCTCCGCCTCCGCGCGGTCCTGCCGCAGCACGCGGGTCGGCGCCAGCATCACGTTTTCCAGCACGGTCATGTGCGGAAACAGGTTGTAGCTCTGAAACACGATGCCGACTTCCCGGCGCAGCGCGTTCACGTCTACGCCGGGACCGGTCACCCGGTCACCGGAGATGCAGATCTCTCCCCCGTCGATGTCATCGAGGCCGTTAATGCACCGCAACAAGGTCGATTTGCCGCAGCCCGACGGGCCAATCAGGCAGACCACCTGATGCTCCTCCACCTCAAGCGCCAGGTTGTTGAAGACCATGTGCGCACCGAAATGCTTGTGGATGTCGCGGACCTCGATCAGCGCCATGGCCCGCCTTCAACTGGTGCCGACGCGCATGCGCCGACGGTCGCGCGCGATCATCTTGTCCACAAGACGCGCCTGCGGGATGGTTATCAGGATGAACAGACCCGCCACCGTGGTCACTGCCGAAAGATTGAAGTGGTTGCTCGCGACGATGATCGACTGATTGAACGCATCGATCGTACCGATCACATTCACCAGTGCCGTGTCCTTCTGCAGGCCGATGAAGTTGTTGAGCAGCGGCGGGATGATCTGCCGCACGCCCTGGGGGATGATCACGTAGCGCAACGTCTGCATATGCGACAGCCCGAGCGAGCGCGCCGCCGCGGTCTGGCTCCAGTGGATGCTCTCAATGCCGGCCCGATAGACCTCGGCCACATAGGCGCCGTTGGTCAGTGTCAGCGCCAGGATGGCGAAGGATTGCTGCGAGAAGTCCTTCACGAACGGCAGGCCGGTGAGAGGAATGCCGAAGCCGATCAGGTAGATGTTGATGATCGCCGGCAAGCCGCGAAAGACATCGACATAGAAGGTGGCGATCATGCGGATCGGCCTGCCGGCGGGACCCGGCGCCAGCCTGGCGAGCGCCACCACCAGCCCCCAGATCAGAACAAGTACTTCGGAGATCAGGAAGATGTAAATATTGATCCAGAATGCCCGCAGGATCAGGAAGAACGAGCTTTCGATCAACGGCAGCAGGAAGAAGGTGCGGCTGACCGCAAGATCGTTGGCAATGAGAAACTCGACCATCAAAAACAGCAGCGCCTGTGCCGCCGCATAGCCGAAGGTGATCCAGCCGAGGGTACGCGCCGACGCCGTGCGCACCCGCGCTTCCACCAGGTCGCCGCCGGCGAGTGCCGCCCTGGCGCCACGCGCCGTCCGCAGGCAGCGCCAGGCCGGCAGCATCAGGTAAAGCGCCGCCAGACCGACCAGCAGCAGCAGAACGGTGGAAACGCTGCCGGCCTGCCCCAGCGTCGTCAGTGCCTCGTTAAGCTTGACTAGCGTGACCCAGCTCGCGGCCACCACCAGCCCGGCGACGACCAGGCTGGCGATGGCCAGACGCATCACTCCGCGCGGCGGCCCGGCGACGCGGAAGCGACGGCCCCCGGACGGGCGCGTCGTTTCAGGGTAGGAAATAGGGCACCTTGGCCGGATCGGTGCCCCAGGCCGCGGCGAGGTATTTGGCCGACAGTTTCTGCAACGTTCCGTCATTCTTCAACGACTGGATGACCTTGTCGAACACTGCTTCGTTCGACGAACCCTTCGGATAGATCGCGCCATAGGTTTCGCCGGTCCTGTACTGGCCCACAACTTCCAGTATGCCGTTCGACTTCGCAGCTTGTCCCAGTACCCCGGCGGTATCATCCAGCGCGGCATCGATCTGCCCGGCCATCAGCGCCGCAATCAGTGCCGGCACGTTGGGATAGACGCTGATCTGCGGCGTCGGCTTCAATACGTTGGTGGCGAAATCGGCACCCGTCGTGCCCTGATAGACGCCAAGATGCTTGGTCTTGATGTTCTGGGCGTCGATCTTGGTCCCCTTCTTCACCAGCACGCCAATGTCCGAGTTGAAATACGGCACGGAAAAATCTACCGCCTTCTTCCGCGGCTCGGTGATCGAGGCCTGTGACAGTGTCAGATCGAAATTCCGCGCTATCCCCGCGACCACCTGTGCCCAGGCGGCGTAGACCACCACAACTTTGTCGAGGCCGGTGCGATAGGCGATGTTGGCGGCCATGCAATATTCGAACCCGTCCCTGACGGCATCCGGCGTGTCGCCGTTCCACCAGCCGGGCGACGGCAGATTGGCCCGCACGGTAAGCTGGCCGGGGATCATCGGGGTGACGGAATAGGCGCCTTTCTGCCCGGTCACCTCGCAATTGCCAATCATTTCGGCGGCCGCCGGACGCGGCAGGTACGACGACACGGCCAGCGCGCTAACCGCCACCAACGTGCGGACCATATCCGCTCGCCTCGTTCTGATTGACACCGGGTTCCTTCCTTTTTGGTTTCAGCCGGCTTTCTGCGTCTGGCCGATCGGTCCGTCCTTGTTCCAGTCTCTGGCGTTGCTGTCCTGCATAAAGTCGCCGACCCGCAAGGGCGGGTACTTCGCCGGCCGGTCCGGCCCCATACAGCTCGGCAAGCACGCCACCACTGCATCGAAATCAGGAATCGCGAAGAACGGCACCGAATAACGTTCGGCTCCGGACGGATTGATCACGCGATGCGGGGTCGAGGCGAAGCGGTCGTTGGTCCAGCGCGCCATCATGTCGCCGATATTGATGATGTAGGTGCCGGCGATCGGCGGCACATCGATCCAGTCTCCGTTCCGCTCGACCTGCAATCCCCCGACGTCGTCCTGCACCAGAATGGTGAAAGCGGTGGTGTCGGAATGCGGGCGCAGCCCGAATTGCCGTCCGGATGTCTGCGGCGGACGCGGCGGATAGTGCAGCAGATTGATCTGCGTCAGCGGCTTTCGGTAGAAGCTGATGAAATAATCCTCCGACAGATCGAGCGCGACCGCGAAGGCACGCAGCAACGCATCGGTCAGACGCTCCATCTGGTCATAATAGGCAATCACCGTCTCGCGCCATGCCGGCAACCCCTCCGGCCAGCGGTTGCGTGCATGAACACGGCCGCCGTCGAGAATATCGGCGTCGTCCGGCGGGAATTCGTGCTGGTATTTATAGCTTTCGTTCAGATCGGGTGCGTCCGCCTTGTCGGCATACATGCGCGAGCCCAGCGGCTGATAACCACGATTCTCTCGCGGCACCAGCTTCACCTTCATGCGTTCCTCGATCGGTTGGGCGAAGAAACGTCGTGATGCCGCCAAAATTCCCGCCATGTCGGAAGCCGGCACGCCATGCCCGGCGAGATAGAAAAAGCCAGTATCTTCGCAGGCGGCGCGGATTGCCGCCGCCACCTTCGCCTTTCCATCGGCGTGGCCGTCGCGGAACGGGGCAAAATCGATCACCGGCACATCGGCCATATCAGTTTCTCTGGTCTGTGTTCAGCTCGCCTGGAAGAACCGCCAGGCATTGTCGTGGAACAGCGCCGTGCGCTGCGCCGCCGTCAGTTTCACGGGCATGCAGGTCTCGGGATCGTCGTAATCCCAGTGCGGATAATCGGTCGCGAACATCAGCCGGTCCCACCCGATCCAGTTGATGATGTCGAGCAGGTGCGCGGGATTTTCCGGCTCCTCCATCGGCTGGGTAGTGAACCAGATATTCTGCCGCAGCACTTCGGAAGGCAGGCGCGTCAAGGCGGGGTTCTCCTGCTTGATCGTCTTCCAGTTCCCGTCCATACGCCAGGCCAGCGACGGCACCCAGGCGAAACCGGATTCCACCAGCAGTACGCGCAGGGTCGGAAAGCGCTCGAACACGCCTTCGACGATCATGCTCGTCACCACCGACTGGCAGCAGCAGGCATGGCCGAGCATCTCCTCGATATAGAAGGACGGCCAGCCACTACTGGTCAGCGGCGCGCCGCCATAGCCGAAGGCGTGCACGCCGATTGGCAGACCGACACGCGCCGCCGCCTCATAGATCGGCCAATAGCGACGCTGCCCCAGCGGCTCCGCGGTGCGGCTCAGCAGCAGCACCTGCGCGAAATTGGCGTCGCGTGCGCGCCGGTCGATCTCTGCCGCCGCGTCCATCGGCTGCTCGTACGGCACCATCACCGACGCGCGCAGGCGGCTGTCGCGGGACGTCCATTCCGCCACCTGCCAGTCATTGATCGCCGTGCACATCGCAGCACTCATCCCAGGGTTCTGCACCCCGCCCGGATGCGGAGAGATCATATTGAGAATGCCGAGCTGCACGTTGTTGGGATCGAGATGATGCGCCTGCATGAACGCCAGGCTGCCGCCTGGCTTACCGCCTTCCGGCGGATCTGCGTCGCGGCGATTGGCGCCGGGCGAGCCCTTGGGATAGGCCGATCCGGTCAGGCAGCCATGCCGCCGCAGTGCGCCGAAGGTTTGCAGGTGCTGCCACCAGCGGCGATCCAGATACGGCCGCAGGTCGGTGGGCGAATTGGGTGTCGGATGCAGATCGCAGTCGGCAATCGCCAGGCGGGTTTTGGCGCTCCGGTCGGCCCGGAGCTGCAGCGGCATCAACTGGTCCATGGCACTGCCTCCTGCAGGCGTGGATAGGTTGCGAGCGGATTGTCGACCATGATCTTGCGGGCCAACGTGGCGGGCAAGTCAGGCGGCAGCGGCGCGTCGCCATCGAACTGCCAGTGCGGGTAATCCGTCGAGAATAACAGCAACTCGTCCGAACCCATATGATCCCAGAAGTGTTCGAACTGTGCCGGTTCAGGCGGACTGTCGAGGGGCTGCAGGGTCAACCGAACGTGCGCGCGCACAATCTCCGCCGGCGAGCGATCGACCCAGGGTACCTCCGTCCGCAGCCCGCGCCAAAATTTGGTCAGCCGCCACAGGCAGGACGGTAGCCAGGTGAAACCCGATTCGATCAGCACCACGCGCAATGCCGAAAAACGCTGGAACACGCCTTCGTAGACGAGGCTGCCGAGCTGCGTCTGAAATCCCTGGGCCTGATTGATGTAATCCTCGCTGTGATAGGAGGGCCAGCCGGTCGGCGTGGTCGGATTGTGATAGTTGCTGCCGGCATGGATGCCGATCGGCAGGTTGTGCCGCTCAGCCGCGGCATAGATCGGCCAGTAGGCGCGCCGTCCGAGTGGCATGTCGCCCATGGCAAGTACCAGCACCTGCACAAAGCGACGGTCCGGTGCCCAGCGTTCGATTTCCTCCACCGCCAGTTCCGTATTCTGCATCGGCACCACGATCGAGGCGCGCAGCCTGGGCTCGCGGTCCAACAGTTCCCGCGCCATCCATTCGTTCATTGCCCGCGCGATCGCCGCCGCCATGTCCTCGCTGAACAGCAGTTGCATGCCGTAGAGGCAGTTGCAGATCGCCAGCCGCGTCTCGAAGTGGTCCAGCACATGCTCGCGGATCTGCTGAAGCTGCGCCGGCGGTCCCGCCTGCGGGCGCCAGTCTGGCCGCACCGTCAGAGGCGCCGCGGGAGGGTACAGGTTGGGCACCAGCTCGTGCATGCCGCGCGCCGCGAAGGTCTCCTGCCAGAACGCCGGCAAATAGGGAAACAGCGCGCACAGTCCCGGCAGGGTCGGGTGGATGTCGCAATCGATGCAGCCTGCAACCACGTTCATCCCTCGCGTTCGACAGCGTCGAACTGATCGCGCCGCCATTTCAGCGCAGCCCGCAGGCCATGCTTGCGGGTCATATCGGTGAACGCCAAGCCCACCTCGCTTTTTGCCGCGTACAAGGGCGCCACCATGTCCAACCCGGCCTGCATGGCGTTGCGGAACCCTGCCACATCGGCACCACGGCTGATCGCCAGCTTCGATGCATACAGCGCCTCGGGTGAAATCAGTGCCAGCCGCCGCGCGAATTTCAATGTCGCCGCCGGCAACTCCGCGAGCGGCACGATGCGGTTGACCATGCCGAGCCGTTGTGCCTCGTCGGCGTCGATCATGTCGCCGAGGTACAGCAGCTCACGCGCCTTCTTGTAGCCGACCAGCCAGGGCATCACGATCGCCGGGCCGACATCGGAAAATCGCACCTCCGGCTCGCCGAACAGCGCGTTGTCAGCGGCAATGGTGATGTCGCAGAACATGGTGATCTCGCAGCCGCCGCCTAGCGCATGCCCCTGCACGCTGGCGATCACCGGCTTGCGCATATACCAGGGCATCATCTCGAATTCGAGCGATTCGGCGAGATGGGCGTGCCATTTCAGCGCGTCGTGGCGCCAGGGATCTTTGTCCGTCGCACCGGAACTGATGTCGTATCCGGAACAGAAGCTGCGTCCCGCCGCGCGCAGCACCACCACGGTGGTGGCGGCATCCTCGTCCGCGCGCAAATATGCAGCGGTCAGCTCCATCTTGAGTTGCGTGTTGATGGCGTTAAGGCTGTCCGGCCGGTTCAGCGTGATGATCGCGACCTTGTCGCTGGTCTCGTAGAGTACCGCCGGTTCGCTCATTGCGCTGGCCCCCGTGCTGTGGTTGCGGTGACGATGAGTGCATCGACGATGATGCAACCTTGCCCTTCCGGCAGGACCTTGATCGGGTTCAGGTCGATCTCGGCGATGCGCGCACCGCCCGCCTCGGCGTAGTTCGCCAACGAATAGAGGCAATCCGCCAGGCACGTGAGGTCGGCGGCCGGCTTACCGCGATGTGCGGCGAGCAGTGCCACGGCGTCAGTGGCGGCGATCATTGCCTCGGCGTCACCCTCACGCAGCGGCAGGGACCGCAACGCGAAATCCCGCATGGTCTCTATGTCGGTGCCGCCGGCTCCGAAAGCCAGGAACAGCCCGAAATCGGGATCCCGCACGATGCCGGCGAAAACCTCCACGCCCTCGGGCACGAACTCCTGCACCAGAAAACCCCTGAGCGCCTGCCGTACTCCTGCAGCATCGACCCGCCGGCCAAGCTGCTCCCAGGCCCCACCCAGCGTTGCATCGTCATTGATGCCGAGTACAACCAAGCCGAGTTCGGTCTTGTGCGGAATGGCGTCCGCCACTGCCTTCAGCACCACGGGATAGCCGATCTCCGCCGCCGCAGCCAGCGCCTGCGCCACGGTCGCGACGAGAAGCTCGCGCGCCACCGGCAAGCCGTGCGCGGCCAGCAGTCGCTTGGCATCGAATTCGTTGATCGCCCGTCCGTCGCCGTCGAGGCCCTGCATGGCGACCCTCTCGTGGTGGCGGAAGGGCGCCGGCGCTATCGCCTGGCAGCCGAGCCGATCGATCGCACCCAGCCCCTGTCTGGTGCCGCCGATGACGGGGATGCCGTCCTGGCGCAACAGCGCGATCTGCGCCTGATTCATCACCCCCGGCCGCATGTTCATCAGATAATGCGGCTTGTCGCTCTGCCTCGCCGCATGCACCAGGGCGCCGGCATATTCCAGCAGGCGCTCGGGCGTCGCCATCGGCTGATCGTCGTGGGCATCGACACAATAGACGATCGCGTCATGCGCATCGCCGCCGCCGAGCACCGACAGCGCATGCGGCAGATTAGTGCGGAAATCGCCATTGCCCCAGTAATCCAGTGGATTGCCGTCGCCGGTGACCGCGCCGATCACCCGTTCCGCCTCGGCGCGGTCCGCCGTCGACAGAGGCGGCAGGGAGAGACCCATGGGCGCGGCGAGATCGAGGATCAGCGCGACCTGCCCGCCGGAGCCGGTGGTCAGCCCGATGCGGCGGCCGCGCGGCCAACGCGTACCCTGGCAGGCCGCAAGCACCTCGGTCATTTCATCGAGATCTCGCACCTCGATGGCGCGATGCGCGCGCAGCACTTCGGAGAACACATACGCCTCACCGGCCAGCCCGCCGGTATGGCTGTGGATCGCGCGGCGGGTGCGATCGCTGCGGCCGACCTTGAGCACGACCACCGGCTTGCCCACGGCCGCGGCACGATCGAGCGCGGCCACATAGCGTTCCGGCTCACGGATCGCCTCGGTGAACGTTGCGATCACCCGCGTCCCAGGATCGTCGATCATGTATTCGAGATAGGCGGCCGTCCCGGTCACTGCCTCGTTGCCGCAGGACACCACCAGGCTGAAACCGAAGCGGCGTAGATCGGCAAGCATGCCGTTGCAGATCGAGCCACTCTGCGAGATCAGTCCGACATTGCCGGCCAGCCGGGTGGGGTCGCGCAACTCCGACAGATAGGTGGTGCTGCGGGCGAGAGGATTGAGAATGCCCATGCTGTTCGGCCCGCACAGCGCCATGCCGACCTCGCGGCAGATGCCCGCGATGCTGTCCTGCGCGCGCCGTCCGTCCTCGCCACGCTCGGCGAAGCCGCCGTCATAGATTACCGCCGCCCGCGCCCCGCGTGCGGCGACAGCCGGCAGCGAAGCGACGATGCGTTCGCCGCCGATGCAGCAGGCAACGACATCCGGCGTGTCCGGGACATCGGTGATGGTGGGATAACAGGTCAGGCCGGCGACGCTGACGTGGCGCGGATTGACCGGATGGATCTGCCCGGCAAACCCGAGGCGCTGGAGGGAGCGGATAAGTGACAGCGAGGCCGAGGGCCGATCCGAAGCACCGAGGACAGCGATGGAGCGCGGCGCGATGAGAGCCTCAAGTGATTCGCTACCGCTGCGCTTCGGCGCGCCGTCCATGCCGGCCTCCCCCCGGTGTTAATGCCTATACATATCCGCCCTCGCCCAAGACTGTCCAGGGCCTGACCGTGTCCTGGGATGGTGGAGCCGGGTAGCACGCCGGGCCGATCAGCGAGGTCAGGAATTAGGAAAATATAATCCGGATGGTTGGCGTACTGTGACGCCGTGTGTGATCACGCATGATGTCGACGGCTTGATCGGTTTCCTCAGATCCTTGTTGGATGCGTGTGGCGAACCGCGTGTCAGTGCGCCGACCGAGATGGCGATCGGCGATTCCATCGTCATGATCAGCGGCGGTGGAAGGTACGCGAGGCGTGGCGAGCGTTTCTTTATGGCTATGTCAAAAACGCGGTCGAAACGTACTGGCGTTGTGGATGCAGCCGCCCGGTCGACGAAAGACCGATGGACACGCCTTACGGCGACCGGCGGGCGACAGTTCAGGCTCATGGGGGCAACATGTGTCAGATCGCGACACGCCAGGCCGCGTGGGAGGGCGAACCTCTGGCATCCGATGCGGCGATGCCTGGTATCCTGGCGCTCGATCACGCTCCGTCCCTATGCTGCCGTCCAGCTCCCGCACAGGACGAAAACCCCAGCGTGATGGACATCGCGGCCCCGTCCCAGAAATCGTCGCTGCATCGTCGCATACGCAGCGCCATCGAGGATCGTATCCGCTCCAGCGAATGGCGCCCGGGCCATCGCATCCCGTTCGAGCACGAGTTAATGGCCGAGTACGGCTGCTCTCGCATGACTGTCAACAAGGCGCTGCATTCGCTGGTCGAAGCCGGCCTGATCGAGCGCCGGCGGCGCGCCGGCAGTTTCGTCCGGCGGCCGAACATCCAGTCCGCGGTGCTGGCGATTCCCGATATCCCGGCCGAGATTGTCGGCCGTGGCCAGGAGTATCGCTACGAATTGCTGCACGCGCATCGGCGCCGGGCATCGAGGGCGGATCGCCAGATTATGGGCGTGCCGGCGGGCGCCGGCGTGCTCGTGCTGCGCTGCCGGCATTTTGCCGGACCTCGGCCCTTCGCCCTGGAAGATCGCCGCATCATGGTCGACGAAGTGCCCGATATCGCCGACGCGGACTTCCGTACGCAGGCGCCGGGCAGTTGGCTGTTGCGTCACATCGCCTGGCATGTCGCCGAACATCAGATTGCGGCGCTGCCGGCCGACGCTGAGATCGCGCCGCTGCTGGATGTGGCGGTGGGCACAGCGTGCCTGGTGATGGACCGCCAGACCTGGCGCGCGGGTGCGGCGATCACCGCCGTGCGGCTATGGTTTCCCGGCGATCTGCAAAAGTTGGTCGCCCGCTTCACTCCGTCCGGCGCAGACAATCCAGCAAAGCCGCGCTGAACGAGAATTCGGCTGGCGAGGTGCGTCCGGGATCTCGCGTCGTGACAGCCCCCCGGTGCCTCCCTCCCAGTGCCTCCCTCCCAGTGCCTCCCATCGCCGCGATCGCTTCGAGCGGCGTCGGCTGAACCAGAGGGTGGCAAGACTTCCAGCTTCGCTCGGCCGGGGTTTCAGCATCATTGGCCCGGCTGCGGCAATCCTGGCAGGTCCAGTGCGAATTCGGCGGCGCAGTCGAGCGCGATGTCGTAGCCGGCGTCGGCATGCCGCATCACGCCGCTGGCCGGGTCGTTCCAGAGTACCCGCTCAATCCGCCGGGCTGCGTCCGGCGTGCCGTCGCACACCACGACCATGCCGGCATGCTGGGAAAAGCCGATGCCGACGCCGCCGCCATGGTGCAGCGATACCCAGGTGGCGCCGCTGGCGCAGTTCAGCATCGCATTGAGCAGCGGCCAGTCGGACACGGCGTCCGAGCCATCCAACATCGCCTCGGTCTCGCGGTTGGGAGACGCGACCGAGCCGGCATCGAGATGATCGCGCCCGATCACGATGGGAGCGCCTACCTCGCCGCGCGCCACCATTTCATTGAATGCCAGGCCGAGCCGATGCCGGTCGCCCAGCCCGACCCAGCAGATCCGCGCCGGCAGGCCCTGAAATTCGATACACTTGCGTGCCATGTCGAGCCAGTTGTGCAGGTGCGCGTTCCCCGGCATCAGCTCTTTCACTTTCGCATCGGTCCTATAGATATCCTCAGGATCTCCCGACAGTGCCACCCAACGGAACGGCCCGATGCCACGGCAGAACATTGGCCGGATATAGGCGGGCACGAAGCCGGGGAAATCGAAGGCGTCGGCGACGCCCTCGTCGCGCGCCATCTGGCGGATGTTGTTGCCGTAGTCGATGGTTGGGATACCCATGCGATGGAAATCCAGCATCGCCCGAACGTGTTCGGCGATCGAGGCGCGGGCGGCGCGTCCCACCGCGGCGGGATCACGTTCTCGCCGCGCCGCCCAGTCGGCGACGGTCCAGCCCCGCGGCAGATAGCCGTTGACGGGATCATGGGCGGAAGTCTGGTCGGTGACGATGTCCGGCCGGATGCCACGCCGCACCAGATCCGGAAAGATCTCCGCGGCATTGCCGAGCAGACCCACCGAGACCGGCTTCTGTTCGCCGCAGGCGTGCTCGATGATCGCCAGCGCCTCCTCCAGCGTGGCCGCCACGCGGTCGAGATAACGGGTGCGCAGCCGCATTTCGATGCGCGAAGGCTGGCATTCCACAACCAGGCAGCTTGCGCCCGCCATTACCGCGGCCAGCGGCTGCGCCCCGCCCATGCCGCCGAGGCCAGCGGTCAGGATCCATTTGCCCGCGAGCGATCCGCCGAAATGGCGTCGCCCCATTTCAACGAACGTTTCGTATGTTCCCTGCACAATGCCCTGGCTGCCGATATAGATCCAGGAACCCGCGGTCATCTGGCCGTACATCATGAGCCCCTTGCGGTCGAGCTCATGAAAATGTTCCCAGGTCGCCCAATGCGGCACCAGGTTGGAATTGGCGATCAGCACACGCGGTGCATCGGCGTGGGTGCGAAATACGCCGACCGGCTTACCGGATTGCACCAGCAGCGTTTCATCGGCCTCCAGCCGCTTCAGCGTGGCGACGATCGCGTCGAAACTGTTCCAGTCGCGCGCCGCCCGGCCGATGCCGCCATAGACCACCAGCTCCTCAGGACGCTCCGCCACGGCCGCGTCCAGGTTGTTCATGAGCATGCGCAGCGGCGCCTCGGTGAGCCATGATTTGGCGTTTAGCGTGGCGCCGCGCGGCGCGGTGATCGAACGGGAGTTGTCACGACGAAGCACGGAAGCCTCCACGGTCAGGACACGGATGGCAGCGCATGGGCGCCGGCGGCCTCGGCCACCTGGCCGCTCCGCACGAGCTCGATCGCCTGCACCATGTCGGGATGGAAATAACGGTCTTCATCGAGCGTCGGAACCCGGCCGCGCACGAGCCGCCGCACCGCTTCCAGTGGCGGGCTCGAGCGCAGCGGCGCGTGAAAGTCGCAACCCTGGGCCGCAGCCAGCAGTTCGATGCCGACGACAGCGAAGGCGTTCTCCACCATGCCGATCAGCCGGCGCGCGCCATGGGCCGCCATCGACACGTGATCCTCCTGGTTGGCCGAGGTCGGGATCGAATCGACGCTGGCGGGATGCGCCCGCTGCTTGTTCTCCGCCACCAGCGCCGCTGCCGTCACCTGCGGGATCATGAAGCCGGAGTTGAGGCCGGGTTTCGCCGTCAGAAAGGCGGGTAGGCGGGACAACCCAGGGTCGATCAGCAGGGAAGTCCGGCGTTCCGATACGGCACCGATCTCGCAGATCGCGAGCGCAATCATGTCGGCCGCGAAGGCCACCGGTTCGGCGTGGAAATTGCCGCCCGACAGCGCCTCGTTCGTACCGGCAAAGATCAGAGGGTTGTCGGTGACGCCGTTCGCCTCGGTCTGCAATGTCGCCGCCGCCTGGCGCAAGACGTCCAGAACCGCGCCCATCACCTGTGGCTGGCAGCGCAGGCAATATGGGTCCTGCACACGCTCGTCGCCGTGCAGGTGCGAGGCACGGATGGCGCTGCTGGCCATCAGATGGCGCAGCGACGCGGCAGTCTCGATCTGTCCGCGATGGCGCCGCAAGGCATGGATGCGCGCGTCGAACGGCGTATCCGATCCGCGTGCCGCGTCGACCGACAGCGCCCCCGTCACCAGCGCCGCCTGGAACAGGCGCTCGGCCTCGAACAGCGCGGCCAATGCGTAGGCTGTGGAGAACTGCGTGCCGTTGAGCAGCGCCAGCCCTTCCTTGGCGCCGAGCACGACTGGCGCAAGGTTGGCCTGGGCCAATGCCTGAGCCGCCGGGATGCGGCCATCGGCGGTGAACATCTCGCCCACCCCAATCATCGCCGCAGCCATGTGCGCAAGCGGCGCGAGATCGCCGGACGCACCGACCGAGCCCTGGCAGGGGATCACCGGGATCACGTCGCGGGTCAGCATCGCCGCGAGCAGGTCCAAGGTTTCCAGCCGGATGCCCGAAGCACCTTGCGCCAGGCTCGCAAGTTTCAACGCGATCATCAGTCGTGCGATAGGCCGCGGCACCGGCTGCCCGGTGCCGGCAGCGTGCGACAGCACGATGTTGCGCTGCAATCGCTTCAGGTCTGCCAGTGGAATGCGCACGCTCGCCAGTCGGCCAAAGCCAGTATTTATACCGTAGACCGCCGCATCTTCCGCCAGGATCCGTGCTACCGCCTCGGCCGAGGCCGCAACGTCCGGCCGGCTTGCGGGATCCAGCGTGACCGCGGCGCCCCGGTATATCTCGCGCCAGTCCGTCAGCGTCGCATCGCCGGGTCGCAGCATCATCGCGACATCCCCCTGAAGATGCAGGTTTGCAACGAGTTGGCGCCCAGGTGATGGACCAGTTCAGCCAGGCCTTCAACATCCCAGAGTGCCAGGTCGCGACACTTTCCCGGCTCCAGCGGCCGTGCCGGAGCCGCCAGATGGATGGTGGCGACATCGATGCGGCCCGCGTTGCTGGTGACGCTCCCGACCTTCCTGGCATCGCCATCCACGGCATCGGGCGCCGTATCGCACATCGTGAGCAGGCGCGCATTGCGGAACAGCCGATCAACGCCCTGACCTGGCCGCCTTGCGGGGGGAACAGTCGCTGGCTCCGATATGGACAGCCTCCGCCCGGTGTGACGCGTGATTTCTATCTGGCCCGATTGTATAGACATAACGCGGAGGCACGCAAGCGTGGACGCGGCCATGGCCAGCGGGTCTATTCAAGAAGATCCTGCCGACGATCGTTCACGTCATAGGGCAGGAACTGAGAACTTATGTCTCGGTGGCCACGTGCTTGCGATGAGGGTCCAGCAGGAGATCGACACCGACCGCGCCCTGTGGAGTGACGATCAGCGGGTTGATTTCCAATGCCGCGTAGCAGTCCACATGCGCGGCGGCGAGGCGCGAGAAAGCGGCGATTGCCTTGGCCGCGGCGTCGATGTCGCAGCGCGGCCGTCCGCGCACGCCGCCCAGCAGCGTGGCGGCGGCGGTTTCCTGCAGCATCGCGCGCGCCGTCACAAGGTCGACCGGTCCCGGCCGCACACTGGCTTGCGCACTGATCTCCGCCAACACGCCACCGAGCCGGCCAGCACGAAGCTGCCGAAGCCCGATTGATTGGTGGCGCCGAGGATCAGCTCCACGCCCTCGAGCGCCATGGCCTGCACGACCACGTTGCCGGTGACGTTGTCCCTGGCGTGGTCACGCAGGATCGCTTGCAGCGCCGCGAATGCATCCGCCACTTCGGTGGCATCACGCAGGCCAAGCCGCACCAGGCAAAGTTCCGTTTCGTGCGGCAGATGTTGTACGACGCCCTTCAAGACGACAGGAAATCCGCACCGCGTCGCCACGGTGATTGCCTCGGTCGGATTGCGCACCTGCTCGGTCGCCACCATCAGAATGCCGACTTGGCGCAGTGCGTCGAAGCAGGCCGTCTCCTCCTCGGGCAATGGTGGTGCCGCGGGGACTTCGATCTGGGGCGGCGCGGCTGTGGCGGTGTCGATCAACCGCGCGATTGCCGCCAAGGCGGTGCGCATGCCGGAGAGATACGGAATACCGCCACGATCGAGGATGGCGCGCACGTCGCGGTTCACACCGGTGCCCGCGGTGTTGTTGAAGAACACCAGCCGTTTGTCGGTTGTGGCCTCCACCCAGGCCTCGGCCATGATGCAGGCGTAGGGTACGTCGCCACCGCCCTGGCCCGGCGCATCGACCAAAAATCCGATCGTGCCGATCGTTGGGTCGTCCAGGAGCGCGGACAACACGACGCGGAACCGTTCCGGATTGAACCCGACCCCCAAGCATCCAGCGGATTGCCGATGCTGGAATAGGACGGGAAGGCTGGGCGCAATCGCGCCAGCGTCGCTGGCGCCAGCTTTGCGTACTCGATGCCGAGCTCACGGCCGAAGTCCGCCATCAGCGCGGCCTCGCCGCCGGACAACGTCACCGGAACGAAATGCCGGCTGGACGGAGGTGCACGGTTGACCGAGAGCAGCGTGGCGGTTTCCTGCATCTCGTCCAGGTCGTGCACCGCCACGATGCCCAGTGCGCGCCCCGCCGCGCTGCGGCCCAGCTTCGGCGCGATGATCCGCTGGCCGCCGGCCAGCGCGGTGCGCGCCGCCTGTGCAAACAACGCCGGATCGCGCACCGTTTCCAGAAACAGCAAAATCACTCCAACGCGGCCATCCGAGGCGACGTGGTTCAGATAATCCGCGACCGTCACAACTGCTTCATTGCCGGTCGTGATCAGATAGGAAAACCCGAGCTTTCGTTCGTCCTCACTCAGGATCAGCGCGATCGACCCGATTTGAGAGATCACCGCCACCGGCCCGGGTGTGACCGGTGAAAAATAGCGCGGTGTCCACATCGCCTTCCGATCAACTACATTGATCAGGCCGAGATTGTTCGGCCCGGCAACGGCGATATTCCGCGCGCGTGCCATCCCGGTCAGTTAGCGTTGCAGCGCCTTGCCGTCCTCATCGCCATCGGCATAGCCGTTGGCATTGATGAACACAGCGTCGATGCCGGCATCAGCCGCCTGTTCCAACAGCGCCCGGCCGCTGCTTGCCGGTACACCGAAGAATGCCGCATCCACCATTTCGGGCAGCGCCGCCAGCGACGGATAGCAGGTAATACCAAGCGCCCGAATGATCGACTCTTCGGTGCTGCCCCCGTCATGCCGGCGCCGGCCGGTATCCACGACTCATATGAGGTGTCCCCCGTCAAGTGGAAATTCGCTCATCTCGCCACCTTCCCTTCCG